>VGRU01000024.1 GCA_016875255.1 Deltaproteobacteria bacterium | reverse complement strand
AACAACAAGATAAAACGGCTATCCCGCATGGCCTACGGCTTTAAAGACGTTAAATACTTCTTACTCAAGATCCATCAGCATTGCGGGCTACTCAACCCAAGGCTTTCAACTTAAATACGAAAGATGGAAAATATTTGAAACATCAAAAAAAATCAAGCCATAATCCTTCCTCATCTCTATCCTCTCCCCCCGGAAGACCGTGTCGTAATTAGCAATTAGGTAAACCCCCGGCTCTGCCGGGGGACTCGCAGAGTTTGACATTTTCGGGAATATAAATTGTTTGAAATCGTTTTATAAAATCCCTCCCAACCTCCCTTTGCCAAAGGGAGGAGAAATCTTTCCCCCTTTTGACAAAGGGGGATGAAGGGGGATTAGATTCTTTTGCGATTGCGGATAGGCCCCTTTGAGGGGCCAGCAATCGTAAAGCCCCCAGCTTTGCTGGGGGATATTTACTCCGTTCATGGTTCGAGAACCCTGTCCTGAGTGAACCGTTCATCCTTCGAGAGCCTCCGGATGAACGGTAAATCGAAGGGCTCACCACGAACGGAGAACGGCAAGTTAAAAATAAACTACTTAACCGTTCGCCCTGAGCATGTCGAAGGGTGAACGGTGAATTGTGAAACAGCCTCCGTGGGGAGAGGCAGGGTGAGGGTGAATTGAATATTTTTCTTGCATCGGAGTCTAATATCGTATAAATATAAAATATATAAGGAGGGATTCCCATGGGCAGGAGATTAATCATCCTCTTTTTGTTGGTTGCCATCTGCGGGATGGCTATCTTCTTATGGGGTTGCCCGCCTCGCGCGGTCCATGTCAGGCCACCCGAACCCCGTGTAGAAGTTTATGGCCCCCCTCCCCATTCTAACGTTGTCTGGCGGCCTGGATACTGGGAACATCGGAGAGGAGAATGGGTCTGGATTCCAGGTCATTGGCATAAACGTCCGAAGCCTCACGCCATCTGGGTTCCAGGACGCTGGGAGCCAAGGGGAAGAGGCTGGGTCTGGGTTCCGGGGCATTGGGAGTATCGGTAATTAGTAATGAGTTCGGAGTTCGTAGTTCGGAGAGTTAAATTACAGAGAGATAAAGCTCTTGAATTTTTTTCTTAACTCCGAGCTCCGAACTAAGCACTCCGAACTGAGGAGTTCGTCATGTTCGGTCTGGGATTGCCTGAAATTCTGATTATTCTGGTCATCATCTTTCTACTTTTCGGGGCGAAGAGGCTTCCTGAAATAGGGGAAGGTCTCGGGAAGACGATCAGGGAACTGAGAAAAATAAAGGAAGAAAAAAAGCCGGAGAAGGGAAAAGAGGGAGAGAATCAGAAAGGAAGCCTAATCTCCGATTTGAAGAAAAAAGTTGAAGAGATTCCGGGCCTGAAGGAGGCCAGGGAGATCAAGGAGACCGCTGATAAAGTAAAGAATATAACGAAACTTCTAAAGTAGGCAGGAATGCCCCGTTTTAATCCTCAGAGATGACTGCCCGTGTCTTACCTTTTACCCCTTGATTCACCACGGAACCGGGCCACCTTCCGATCAGAACATCCAAAACATTTTTAGCTGTTCTTCGTTTCAATTCACTGATTGACTCTTCAGAATAGAAACCCACATGTGGAGAGAAAATGACATTCTCCATTGCGAGCATGGGATTTTTAGAATCGGGCGGCTCTTTCTCCAGCACATCGAGTCCCGCACCATTGATGAGGCCTTCCTGCAGAGCCTGAATCAGGGCTTTCTCATCGATGATGGGCCCCCTTGAAGTGTTAATGAGAAGAGGCTTTTTATCCATCTTTTTAAATTCTTTTTCTCCGATCAGGTGGCGGGTTGAGTCATTCAAAGGGCAGTGGATGGAGATGAAGTCCGATTCCTTGAGAACCGCATCGAAGTCTTTAAGCTCAATGCCTTCAGGGACCTCTTTGAGATAAGGGTCATAAGCAATAACTTTGACCCCGAAAGGGAAGATCATTTTTGCCACCTCGAGGCCGATCTTTCCAGATCCGATCAAGCCAAGGGTTTTTCCACTGATCCGGCCAATAGGGATGCCCTGACGAAAATCCCACTGATTGGATTTTACCATTCGATCGAAGAAGGCCGTTTTTCTCGCAAGCGTTAGAATCAATGCCGCCGCATGGCTCGCCACCTCTTCGATGCAGTAATCCGGCACATTCGCGACGATGATTCCAAGATCGGTGGCGGCCTTAAGGTCGACGGAATCCACTCCGACCCCATAACGGGCAAGCACCTTGCAATTGGGAAGTTGCTCTAACACCCTTCGGGTAAGCAGTGCGTATTGGTTGATCAGCCCGTCCGCCTCTTTGCAGGCACGGATTAATTCATCCTCTTCTCTCACCTGGGCCAAGACCAATTCCGCCCCGATTTGAACACATTCTTCCTTCTCTTCTTGGATAGAACCATGATCACAATCAGTGATAACCACCTGATAGGGATGTTGCTTCATTTTAACCTCTCCTCTACGGGATCAAGATCACTTTGGCGGCCTGAAGATTTTCTAATAAACGGAACGCTTCCTCCCATTTTCCGAGCGGAAGTTGATGGGTAATGAGTTTTTCGGCGGGCAGGAGCCCTTTTCCGATTAAACCAATGGCCTTTTCCCAGGCCGTCCAGCTACTGGAGAAACAGAAGTCATACCGGAGGGCTTTAAAGATTCCCCGGTCATAAGGAATGGGTATCTCTTCTTTCCCGGAGATGCCAATGGCACATATCCTGCCCAATCTTCTAACCATCTCAAAGGTCTGGTAAATCGCTCTTCCACCTCCCGAGGTTTCAATAAGGATATCCACCCCAAGGCCATTCGTCATTTCAAGAATCATCTTAACGGGATCTCCCTGATCGACATTGATGGTAAAATCCGCACCCAGCTCTCTGGCCTTCTCAAACCGTATTCCTTCGTCCGAACTTCTTCCGGTTACCCCTATCATCCTCGCTCCGGCCGCCTTTGCAATGGCAAGGGAGATCAGGCCAATGGGACCGGGCCCGGTGATGAGGACCGATTCTCCTGCCTGCAACTGGGAACGTTCAAGAATCGATGTGACGCAGATTGCAATGGGCTCAATGACCGCCCCCGCTTCAAAAGAGATCGTATCCGGAAGACGATGAAGAAGCCGGGCAGGACCTGCTACATATTTGGCATAGGCCCCGTTGGTTCCAATGCCATAGGCTCTCTTTTGCTCGCACGCCTGGGGAAAACCGCTCTGGCAGGTGTAGCAAACCCCACAGGCTCCGGTGCGGGTTTCGGTCACGACCCGATCCCCCACCTTCCATCCTCCGACCTCCTTTCCAACATCAATAATCACTCCTGAAAATTCATGTCCCAGAATAACCGGAGGCCAGTAGGGGTGAGCGTCATGGTAGATGTGGAGGTCGCTTCCACAGACGGATACGGCCTTCACCTCGATTAAGACCTCGTCCTCTTTCATCTTGGGTTCAGGGACTTCCCGGATTTCAACCAGTCCCTTTCCCTTCCCATATTTTACAACGGCTTTCATTTGCTCCTCCTCCAATCTGTTCTCGTCGGCAATGAATGCCGACGCTACTTACTTAATCACAGGTAATATTTCCCCGCCCCTTTGAAGGATGGCGACCCCTGCATGACGGCCCGTTCGTGAAAAGGCGATTTCCAGTGCCTCCTGAGGGTCTCGGGCATAGAGAAATCCCAATCTCTCCGTTTCCTCCTTCGATATTCCACCAGAGACCATTATGCCCTTCGCCCTTTCTTTGATCACCCTTCCCACATGGACGAGATGGGCTGCCGCTGTCAATTTAGGGATCTTCCCCTGGCGCACCCATTGATCAACCGTTTCGAAGGTCTGATATCCGAACTCCAGAACCTCCGGATGGCTTGGAGAGACCCCTTCCGGGCAAGGGGAGATCAGGATCACCACGCCATCCTGTTTGACCGCCAATTCCGAGGCATAGATTCCTTTTGAAGCGAGCCAAAGCTCGGAGTCGTAGGGATGAGAATCCACAACTACGATATCCGCATCCCGGGGGAGTTTGGCTTGAGAGACCTGGAGGGATCGAGCGGCCCCCCTTCGATAGGCCAGGAGCGGATCTCCGGCAACAGCATCAACGGTTCTGCCAGTTCCGTCCTGAATGGTGTTAATAATCCATTTTAATCCTGCTTTCAGGGCAACTTGCTCAATCTCGTCCTTTACCGGATTTTCTATTTTTCCAAGAATCTCACGGCCCCGGAATCGGGCGCTCAGCCAGTGGGTCTTACCTGTGGTCTCCTCTCCGCAGATTCCAGGCTGTATGATGTTGCATCCGCCGCTGAATCCAGAGACCCGGTGCGGAACGATCTGGCCGACGCCGATGATGAAATCAACTTCCTTAACCATCCAGTTAACGAGGATGGGAGTTCCCTTTTCTGTCTCCCCGAGATGGATGAGCTGAGAAGAATCCCACCAGGCGTGATTGAGAATGGAGTATTGTCTCGAAAGTTCTTGTCCAAACTTCCCGATCATCTCCTCTTCTGTCATGGGGCGATGAGTGCCAAGGGCGACAAGGATTCGGATTCTGTCTTTTTTGATTCCAGCCTTCTCCAGTTCTTTGATCAAACAAGGGAGAATGTTCTGGACAGGTGTGCTCCTCGTATAATCATCCACCACCACCAGCACCTTTTCCTGCCCCTTAAGTATACGGGATAGGGGAAGAGACCCAATGGGGTGAGAGAGCGCTTCCTCAATGATCTGTTCTTCGCTCATTTCAACCTCGACGATGGAAGGGGAGAAAACTCCAAGGAGATTTCTCTCGGGTATCTCCAGGGATTCGATTTCAGGATAAGGAAAGTCGATCCGCATAAATACCTCAATGGTCAATTATCAATAGACAATTTTCAATTTACATTTTTATCCTGATCATTGATCATTGGTAAATGATTATTTTCCCCGTGCCTCTTTGACGGCCTTGAGAAAGGCACGGGTGTTCTCTGTGATCACATTGAACTTCTTCTCTTTTACTGCCTTCTTGTCGACCAATTCCCCTCCCACTCCAAGGGCTGTGGCGCCGGCCTTGATAAAAGCGCCTGCATTCTGGAGGTTGACCCCGCCTGTGGGCACAAGGAGAATCTGGGGCAGGGGCCCCCTGATGGCTTTAAGATATTCCGGTCCCCCTAATTGAGCTGCTGGGAAGACCTTTACCATATCCGCCCCGGCATTCCAGGCCGTTAGGATTTCAGTGGGGGTCATTGCTCCCGGAATGACGACAGCGCTATAACGATGGGCAAGTTGGATGAGATCGAGGTTGAGTGTGGGGCTGACAATGAATTGAGCGCCTGCCAACAATGCGGCCCTTCCTGTTTCAGGATCGAGAATGGTTCCTGCCCCCATGATAATCTCGTCCTTATATTTCCGGGTCAATTCTTTGATGACATCAATTGCTCCCTGAACGCTCATGGTGATCTCTATTAAACTGATCCCGCCCGCCTTAATGGCATCGGATACCTCGATTGCCTCCTGTGCGGAAGAGACCCGCACCACAGGAATCACCCCTTCTTCGATCATTCGGTTGAAAATGTCTCTTTTTTCCATTTCTTTCCTCCTCGCTTAAATTCATAACTCATAACTCTTTCTTCTTCTACCTCGATATTCTCAGCCCTGCGCCTTTTAACTGCGCCTCTACTTCTTCGAGGTTGCAGCAGTTGAAATCGCCAGGGACCGTATGCTTCAATGCCGCAAAGGCGTTTCCATACTGAACACCTTTCTGAACATCTTTCTCCATAAGCCAACCATATAAAAATCCGGCAGTAAAAGAATCCCCCGCGCCCACCCGGTCCACAATCTCCACTTCATATTTTCTATCCCTGAAAATCTTTCCATCCTGATAGGCGATCGCTGTCCAGTTGTTCCTCCAGACCGAGAGGTCTTCCCTCAGCGTGATGGCAACAACCTTAAATTTAAAAATATGAGCCAGTTTTTCTGCAACGGCCTCATAGTCTTTTTCTTTAATCCCGAAGACAATATTGGTGTCTTCCTCTGTCGTGATGAGAATGTCCACATTCTCCATCAGTGGCTCCTGGATTTTTTTAGCATCCGCAGGCGTCCAGAGTTTTTTCCGGTAATTGAGGTCGTAAGAAACCGTGCATCCTGCCTTCTTGGCTTCCCTTAAGGCTTCGGCTGTTGTCTCCGAAGCAGAACCGCTCAGGGCAGGGGTGATCCCGCTCACATGGAAGTGTTTCGATCCGGTAAATATCTTTCCCCAATCGATCTCACCTGGCTGGACCATGCTGATGGAAGAGTGAGCCCGGTCATAAAGAACGCTGGATGCCCTTGGTGAGGATCCAAACTCGACCAAATAGATACCTGCTCGTCCTTTGTCCGACCAGACGATATGGGAGCAGTCCACGCCAAATTGCTGGGCACGATTCCGGATGAGATATCCCAATCCATTCTTCGGAAGTTTTGAGACCCAGGCGCTTTTCAATCCCAGGCGGGTCACGCCCACTGCAACATTGAGTTCCGCCCCGCCCGGATTGACATCGAAACTTTGCGCCTGCTCCAATCTCTGGAAGTTGGGAGGTGAAAGTCTTACCATTGCCTCTCCAAAGGTGACGACGTCGTACATAAAACATCCTCCTCTTTATGGATTCGTGGAAGTTAATTTGCTCCTAAATGATATTATCTTCTGAGTTTGATGCGTCTTCCCTCCTCCGCGGAAGCATAGGCCGCATAGATGGCTTCGACGACATCCCTTGCCAGATCGATTCCAGAGACCGGTTCTCTATCCAGCAAAAGGGCGTCGATGAAATCCTCCAGTTCAGGTGTAAATCCTTTCATCCAGTCATCATCAGGGCTCGGGAAGTTCCACCCAGCTTTGGTCTCCAGCTTTTCAGCGATATATTCATCACCGAAGATATGGGGTTCCGGCGCATAAACTTCGAGGACATCGTGAGGGTTTATGTTGACATTTACAACGGCATTTGAGAGGTAGACATTGAGCGTGTTTCTCACCCCTCCCAGGACTGTGTCGGAAGCGAAGACCGTTGCCTTTGAATCATCTTCGAAGGTGATAACCATTACGCTCCAATCCTCTACATCCTCCCATTCAGAGACGATATACTTCTTCTTCTCTTTGACAAAAGCGGCTATTTTAGTGTGCTGACCCACCTCCGCTGTCACGGATTTAGCCCGGATGGGTTTCCCATACTTTAATATCCCTTCGAAGTGCTTGAGGTGAAGAACGCCCCCCACAGGATGGGCCCCCAACCGCATCAGGGCTCCTCCCCCGGAGGTCTTCCACCTTCTCGAATATTTGGCCTGGGAACCCGAATGGCCTTGCTCGGCACGAATTTCCAGGATGGTTCCTCCGCTTGCTTTGATTAAGCTCTTGAGTTTTGTAAATGGAGGGGCATAGACCCAATTCTCACCATACATAAACTTGACTTTATTCTTTTTCACTGCTTTCAGGACTCTATCGCAACCTTTCAGGGCTTCCTTTAGCATCAGTTTTTTACTTATGGCAAATCCGATCTGTTCTTCTTTTCTATCTTTTCCGAAGTATCCGGTCAGGGGCTTTTCGCAGATAATATGTTTTCCAGCCTCAGCAGCTTCTATGGAAAACGCCTCATGCAGATCGGTTGGGATACATAGGTCCACCACATCAACATCCTTTCGATCGAGGATATACCGGTAATCATCATACGCGTCAGGAATGTTGAACTTTCTGGCAAAATTTTCAGCATTCCCTCTATTTCTGGAAACAACGGCGACAACTTCCACCTTGCTCCCTCTCAACTTTGAGAGACTGTTGAGGTGCAGATGGGCTGCAAATTGTGAGCCTACCATCCCGATTTTAGTTGTCTCCATACTTTTCCCCACCTTTTTTTTCATTTTTGTGCAATCACCTTGTAAATCTGGACAGCGTTCTCGGTATAGAGTGCTTTGATCTTAGGAGAGAGGGCTTTATGGTCAGAGGAGTCCCTCCAGGCGGCCGATGTCTCAAGAGATTGAAAGCGAATGACCATCTGGTAGACTGCTTCTTTTTCATGCTCCTTCAGGAGGACGACAGAGACGAAGCCAGGCTGTTTGGACATGGCGATGCTGTATTCCTCTTTGAAAAGTGTTTCAAAATCCTTTTCCTTGCCAGGGATGACATTAAATGTGACATGTCGTTCGATCATATTCAAAGCCTCCCTTCTTCTATCGATACAATTCGTTTTTCTCGTTCGGATAATCTCACCGCATCCAAAACCCTCATCGTACTGAGCACTTCTTCTCCAGAGGCAATGGGTGTTCGGCTTCCTCGGATGGCATCGATAAACTCTCTAAGTTGAAGGGTGTAATTGGACGGGGTCTGTTCAGCCGAATAAATCCTCTTTCCGTTCAAATCGAGATGATAACCAAAACGGAATGGCTTTCCCGTCGAATATTCCGTCAGCCTCATCACCCCTTTTGTTCCGACCAGAATAGCTTCGTGAATTTCTGGTGAGGTGCTGAGAGAGAGATGCATGGATGCCAGTTCTCCCTGATCAAAAGAGAGAAGAATGTCCGCTTCGTCCTCCCCTTCCCACTGGGTGTTCTGTCTTGAAGAAAAAGCACAAACTTGACGAGGCATCTTCTTGGTCCAGGTTAGAATTGAATCGATGGAATGGCTTCCCTGGAGCAAGATGACAAGTCCTCCTGCCTCCTCCGATCGTTTCCACCAATCGGTAGGAGGAGAGGGAAAATTAACGAGGAAGGAGATCTGGATTCGAAAAAGTTTTCCGATTTCGGGAATGTGTTTCTGAAGGTCAAACACAGCATCCGAGAACCGCCTGCTCTGCCCCACCATCAGGGTCATACCATTTCGTTTCGCCTCATCCACCATCTCCAGAGCTTGTTTCGTATTGAGGGCTATGGGTTTTTCGACCAAGATATGCTTCTTGGCCATGGCGGCTTGAAGCACGATAGGATGGTGAAGGTGATTGGGGAGGGTTATGATCACTGCGTCGATCTCTGCGTTATTGAGGATATCTTCGTATCGGGAGGTGAAGAACCTTGCCCCAAAACGCTGTTTCGCTTCTCTGGCCCTCTTTTCGTCTGCATCAGCCGTAGCGATGAGATTTGCTTCATCTTTCAAATTCTCAATGGCGGCGAGATGGGCTTGAGCAATCCTTCCACATCCAATCACTCCAATTCGCAATTTTTTTTCTACGGCCATTCCCTTCTCCTACTTCAAAAATAATCTGGGTACCCAGAGACTGATTTGCGGAATATAGGTGATCAATGCCAATGGGATGAGCAAGGCGACAAGGAAGAGCCAGACAGCCTTACTGATCTTCTCAAGAGAGATCTTGGCAATACCTGCGGCGACGAAGAGATTCACCCCGACAGGAGGAGTCGCCAATCCTATGCTGAGATTGACCACCATCACTACACCGAAGTGAAGAGGATCGATTCCCAAAGATTTGATAAGGGGGAGCAACACCGGTACAAGGATGATGATGGTTGCCAGTGTCTCCATGATACAGCCCATAAAGAGGAGTAAGAGGTTGATACAGAAGAGGACGATATAAGGGTTCTGGGTGAGATACTGGATCCCATCAGCTACCTTCAGAGGGATACCCTCTGCAGTTAGAATCCAAGAAAAGAGGGAGGCATTTGCCACAAGGAGCATAATACCTCCTGACATGATGGCCGTCTCTTTCAAGATGGGCCAGAGGCGTTCTATCTTTAATTCTCGATAAACAAATAGACCGATGACCAAAGAGTAAAAAACCCCTGCCCCTGCAGCTTCGGTCGGCGTGAAGATCCCTGTAAGGATGCCCCCGAGAACCAAGAGGGGCATCATAATAGCAGGAAGAGCTTCAATGGTCGCTTTGAAAAAACCCTTCCATGTCACTTCAATAACACGAACCGGATGATTTTGTTTGACTGCGTAATATCGGGCAACTCCCATCAATGCCAGGGTAAACATAAATCCCGGGATGAAACCAGCCAGAAAAAGGGAGGCGATTGAAACCTCTGTCATGGCACCATAGATCACAAATGCGATGCTGGGGGGGATGATTGGGCCAACCGTGGCACCGACGGCCATCAGTCCGGCCGCATATTCAGCTTTATACCCTTCTTTAATCATGACAGGAATCATGAAAGACCCGATGGCAGCTGTGTCTGCTGCTCCTGCCCCCGTGATGCCCGATGAAAAATCCATGGCTACCAGGGTTACATAGCTGAGGCCTCCCCTGACCCTTCCAACGAGCATATTGGCAAAGTTTACAATCCGAGGTGTGATTCCGCAGGCATCCATCAAATTTCCTGCCAAAATGAAAAGAGGGACTGAGATAAGAAGAAATGAATTGAGGCCTACAAACATCCTCTGGGGAATTAGGACTAAGGGTAGACCAGCCTGTAGGATCGATGCTGTCCCGCTGATCCCGAGAACAAATACGATGGGAACCCCGACAATCAATAGGAAGATGAAAATCAGGACAATGAACATTTCTATCTCTCCTTCATTTGCCAACGAAACATGGTATTCACAAGTCCGATGAAGGAAAAAAAGGCCAAGAATCCAAATCCGAGAAAGATGGGGAGATAGATTAAGGCCATGGGGATGAGCATGGCCGGGCTGACGGTTTTGGTCTTGATACTCGTCTGAATCAAAACCGTGGAAAAGGTAGAAGCCATTAAAGAAAAGGCCAACATAATGAAGAACACAAAAAGTGTTGCGCCTCTTTCCCATTTTAAGGGAAGCCGTTCTTTAACAAAGGCCACTTTGATGAGTTCTCCCCGTTTAAGGGCAACGCTCCCCCCGAAGAAGACCAAGTAGACGAAAAGATAAGTCGCTAATTCATTCGACCAATAGAGCGAAAAGCCAAGGAAGTAGCGGAAAAAAACTTCCAAAATAACCGTTGCCGCAAATCCGGCTAAGGCAACTCCCACAAATGCCGAAAGCATCCTTTCTAAGAGATTTCCAACCCGATTCAGTTGATGAGCAAGATGGTCCATATTTTTCTCCTGGGCAAACCATATCTTTCGAATGTCATTGCGAGGAACGTGGTCCTGCACTACATGGTGTACAAAGCGGAGCGACGAAGCAATCTCGTCCTCGGTAATAGAAAGGATAGATTGCTTCGCTTCGCTCGCAATGACGCCGTTAACACAACGTTCCCCTGCCTATGGCAGAGGGAGTAAGGAAATGTCAATCAAGCTTCAAAATCTTATCAACCACATCGACCCATTCCTTGGGCCATGCTTTCGTGGCTTCCGCCCGAACAGATGCCGTGGCATCGATGTAGGGTTTCAGATCTTTGATGTAATTAATTTTGGTTTCCTTGGCCTCCATCTTGGTGAGGGCTTCTTTATCCTGGCGGCGACACTCATCATCCATAGCTTTGGTCCATGCCGGAACGGAATCCATAATCACCTTTTGGTGTTCCGGAGAGAGTTTATTGAAGGTCTTGAGACTCATCAGGAAAGCGCCACCATTTGAAAGGATGGGGAGATAGGTGACGTATTTCTGGACTTCATAGAACTTCATGGCTTCCAGTGTGGCAGGCCCATTTTCATTTCCATCAACCACGCCTGTCTTGAGGGCGGTATAAAGCTCTCCGAAGGGAAGTGGAACAGCGCTTGCACCGAGTGCCCGATAAGCATCCTTATGGAGAGGAACTTCCATCGTCCGAATCTTCAGGCCCTTGAAATCATCCAACTTGTTGATGGGTCGGATGTTATTCATTGGAACACGAAAGGCAGGTCCGGCAACGGAGAGGGGCTTCAGGTTAACTTTTTCGCCCTCATTGATTACTTCTTTAAGCACCCATTGTCCAAGGGGGCCATGGGTGACCTTCATGAAGTGATCCACACCCTTGAAAATAAACGGAAGATTATAGATGTTGAGGACCTTGACGAATGTTCCTGTCACACCAAGAGAAGTGCCCTGGAGATCTATGGTTCCCAGCTGCAGTCCCTCCGTGATATCTCTTTCTCCTCCGAGTTGCCCCATGGGAAAGATTTTAATTTCTAATGTGCCCTTCGATTTCTCTTCTACAGCCTTCGCAAAGGCCATGCCTGCGATGTGATACGGATAAGTGACTGCGTTGGCATGACCATAACGAAGAGTGACCTTTTGAGCAAAAGCAGGGGATGCAAAGATAGCAAGTAACAACGAAAGACCAATAATCAAACAAATCTTTTTCATCTTTTATCCCTCCTTATATAAATTTCAGATTGCAGATTTAAGATTTCAGATTTAAACTCCGAACTCCCAACTCCCAACTCCGAACTAAGAAACACCTCCTTTCTTGACTAAGATCGCCGGCCGGGTAAAAGAGGTACCCCCCACCTTCATGGAAAGAGTAGGGTAGAGGATGGAACGGGTGATCATCTCCGGTCCCTTTGATGTAGCAAGAATGGTGTCCTCTGATTTTGTTCCGGTGAGCGATGGATTCCAGGTAAAAGCCTGGTTCTCCTGGATGATATCCGGGGTTTTGAGATTGGTTCGATAATCCCTACCCGTGTAACCGATCGAGCCGCCCTGATGGTGAAGTTTCCATTCTTCCGGGTATCCTTTTTCCCTGTAGGCGTCGATCCCTTTTTGGAGGACTTCCCTTGCGGGAATTCCGGGCCGCGTATGAGCCATCATCATGCAGTCGATAAAAACGTTGGCCTCATACTTTACTCTCAATTCCTCAGGCAATTTCCCGAAATGAACAAAACGGGTCAGAGATACGATGAGTCCCCATTTCCTTGCATTGACAGAGACCATCAGAAACTTCTCCACCCTTTTCTCAGTCGGGATAGGGTGACGGAATTTGGAGATTCGTTCATCTGCGGCTGACATCAACGTGATGGGATCAATCCGGTCTTTCCACAATTCCTTGCAAAGCCTACCCACCACTGCTGACTCTTTTTCCCCCTTCTTCGTCTTCATCATCGTCTTTTCCAATGCCTTGGAAACTTTTTTTCCTAACCATCGATACCGCTTCTGTTCTTCAGGCGTTAAGGAATATCGCAGTTTTGCCACATCCTCAGTCATCGCCTGGGCATTCGGAAAGGGAGCATCGCTTCCCAGAGGTCCTTCTCCGGTCAGTTCTTTGATGATGGAGGCCTCCTGATCCTCATGCCAGGGAAATGTTTTTACAATAAATCCCTGTTTTTCGAGGTTTTCTTCTTCAATCATACGAGGGGCTTCGATGTTACTTGAGATGACAAACTTCGATTCTTCAGTGATGAGGAGCGAGGTGGCCCCCATCTCCGTTGTGATGCCAACAAGATTGAGGCCGCCTCCGGTCATCCAGCAAAAATTTGCCTGACGTTTGAGGAGGAGTGCCTTCAGGCCTTTCGATCGAAGAACGTCTCTGACCCTTCGCTCTTTTTCTTTGATTTCGGTTGAGATTGGCATTGGTTCTCCTTAGTACACTGGGAACAATGGAATATTGGAATCGTGGAATAATGGAGGGTATTCCAATGTTCCAACATTCCAGCATTCCGGTTACACGATGCTACTGCGCCAGCACTTCTGCCCAGGTTGTGACCGTCCATTGGGTCTTGAACAGGTCGTTGACGGCGTCCTTGGCCTTCTCACGGAACGAGTTAGCATCCGGAATGATGACCTGCATGCCCTTGCGCTGGAGATCCACCAGGATCGCTGCCTCGCCGGTTTTAATCTTGTTAATAGCCCATTCCTCTGCCTCCTTGCCGGCCTTGACGATGAGGTCCTGGTCCGCCTTGGACAGCTTGTCGAAGAAGGGCTTGTGGATCAGGAGTCCCGCGGTCTGCACAAGGTGATTGGTGATGATCAAATGACTCTGGACCTCGAAAAGCTTGAAAGATTGAATTTGTGGCAGGTCGCCTTCGGAGGCTTCGGCCTTTCCCGTCTTAAGTGAATTGTAGAGTTCAGGCAAAGGAACTCCGACGGGGTCTGCACCGACTGCCTTCCAGACAGCCATCCAACTGGGAATAGGAGGGAGCCGTAGCTTCAGGTTGTACGCATCAGCCGGCGTGTAGATGGGCCTCTTCGCCGTCGTTTGCCTGAGCCCTCGATAAATGGTGGCTAAGTATTTGAGGTCGTTCTTCTCAAGTTGGGCCCGTGCATCCTTTCCGAGCTTGCCATTCCAAATACGCATGTAGTGATCGAAGTCCTTCATGACATAGGGACCGGTGAAGAAATAGTATGGCGGCGCATAGTGTTCGAGAAAAGCGGTGCCGTTGGACTGCATCTCGATTTCGCCGTTCCGGTTCATTTTGTTGATGTCAATCTCGGCCTTCGTCCCTGCGTCGATCTTAACTTCGATCCGGCCTCCGCTTCCCTTCTCGACTATTTCTTTAAATTTCTCAGCCGCCTCAACGACAATGCCCCCTTTAAATGGGCTTGCAAGACGAATGGTCGTCTTCTTCTCCTCCGGCTTTCCGGTAGGTGTTGTGGCACAGCCGAAGAGAAAAGCAACCAGAGCAATGGTTAAAAAAATTGAACCTAATTTGATCGCTTTCATGCGTTGCCTCCTTTCCGCTTCACATTATTTCTTGATCTCTTTGACCAGTTTTCCAAAGAACTCATGATCATTGGCCATCAATTTACCGAATGCCTCCGGGCCGAGGTAGGAGAGGTTGACGGCCATATCTTTAGCTGTTTTTTGGAATGCCGGATCCTCCATCCCAAGTTTGAAAGCATCATGGAGCTTCTTGATCGCATCGGCAGGAGTGCCCTTGGGGGCGATCAGTCCGCGCCACATCCCCATCGCAAAATCAATGCCCTGTTCTTTTACCGTTAGCACATCCGGAAACATCTCAAGTCGCTTCTCGGCAAAAAGGGCGATGATTTTTAATTTACCTGCCTTCACATGCTCGATGCCTTCAGGAGGAGAGACAGAGACAGCGTTGATGTGGGCGCCGAGAATGGCCGTAACTGACGGACCTCCGCCAGAAAAAGGAATATGGTTAAACTTCACGCCGGCGGCCTTCTCAAAGGCAAGGGCCACGAGGTGGACGCCTCCTCCTGCCCCGGAATTCCCTACCGTAATCATATTCGGGTTTTTCTTTGCAAAGTCTACAAATTCCCGGAGATTTTTCCAGGGCATATCTGACCGGATGAGAAACATGGAGGGGTCGCTCACCACATTGATAACCGGCTCAAAATCTTTATAAGTGTAAGCCGTGGTCACCTGATGGGGGAGGATGGTAAGCGGGGTGACCGCAGAGGTGAGCGTATAACCATCCGCCTTTGCTTTTGCGCCTTCGGTGTAGCCAACTGCGCTTCCTCCGCCAGGACGGTTCACAATCACGACAGCTTTACCGAGATGTTTTGCCGCATGGGGCGCCAAGGCCCGAAAAATGAGATCTGTTGCCCCACCAGCAGCCCAGGGAATAATGACCTGAACCTCTTTAGTTGGGAACTCAGCGGCCTGAATGGGTACGCTTACCAGTAGGGTTAAAATCACCAATAATCCAAGTATTTTTTTTCTTAACATGTCTCTACCTCCTTTCTTACTTCAATTTGCAATTTGCAATTTGAACTTTGAACTTTGGACTTCTTACAATCCCCCCTCCTTTCTCTGTTTTTTTAATGTCATCCGAATCAACGGAATGATCAGGAAAAGCACTGTCGCGAGAAGAAAAACCATCGAGATGGGACGATTGATAAAGATTCCAAAATCTCCGTGAGAGATCATCAGGGACTGGCGAAAGGCGATTTCCAGCCTTGGACCGAGAACTAATGCCAGGAGAAGCGGCGCTCCTTCATAAGCCCATTTTCGCATTAGAAATCCGAGAGCTCCGAACAGAAGCATGACCCAGATATCGGGAATGGAATTGTTCACGGTATACATGCCTGTGATGCAAAACAGGATGACGAGAGGAAGAAGAATCTTTTTCGGGATTCTCAGGATATTTGCAAAAAGGGGAACGAAAGGCAAATTCAAAATCAGAAGAATGAAATTGCCGATGTACATGCTGGCAATCACTCCCCAGAAGAGTCCCGGATGCTGGCTGATCAACAGAGGACCGGGTGACACCCCATGAATCAGGAGAGCGCCCAAAAGGATGGCGGTAGGCGGAGCAAATGGGATTCCGAGAACAAAGAGGGGGATGAAGGCGGATTGACAGGCGGAATTGTTTGCGGATTCAGGGCCGGCCACTCCTTCAATCGCTCCCTTACCAAACTCCTCAGGGTGCTTGGAGATTTTTCTTTCGATCATGTAGGAGGAGTACGTGGCGATCACCGGCGCGGGTCCTGGAACCAGACCTACGCCGAACCCAATTCCCGCTCCCCTGAGAATGGATGCAATCGATTTTTTCAGGTCCTGGAGGGAGGGGTAGAGATCTCTGAAACGCGGGACAGTGACCCTCTGGTCTAACAATTCCTGAGGTTGATGGACATTGGTCAAAACCTCTCCTATTCCAAAAAGGCCAATGGCCACCGCAACAAATTCGATCCCTCCAAGAAGATAAGTTGAGCCAAAAACGAATCGAGCGTCTCCTGTGACAGGGTCCAAACCAATCGTCCCAATGATCAGGCCAACGGTAGCCATCATAAGGGCTTTAAGCAGGGAGGTTCCCGTAACATTGCTCAAAACAATGAAGCCAAAGATCATCAGAGAGAAATATTCCGGCGGACCAAAGGCCAGAGCGGCCTCAGCCAGCGGCGGAGCCAAAAAGACCAGCCCGAATAGGCCAATCGTTCCTGCAATAAAAGAGCCAATGGCGCAGATAGCAAGGGCAGGCCCGGCTCTTCCTTTCTGGGCCATCTGATAGCCGTCAATGCAGGTGATGACTGAGGCGGTTTCACCGGGGACATTGAGCAGGATGGAGGTCGTTGACCCTCCATACATCGCTCCGTAATAGATTCCAGCAAGCATGATGATGGCAGAAGTTGGGTTGAGGCTGAAGGTGGCAGGGATGAGAAGGGCGATTCCCGCAATGGGCCCGATTCCCGGGAGCACGCCGATCAGCGTTCCGACAATGGCGCCGATCAAACAATAGAGAAGATTTTGGACTGTTCCAGCGATTGTAAACCCTGTTGCCAGGTGCTGAAGTGATTCAAACATCTATTTCTTCTTAACCTCGACCTGAACCTTAGCCTTATTTCTTATAGTCCTATCCATCCTTTTGGCAGAGGGATTTTCAGCCATTGAACGAATAGGAAATAAGAGGCCCCTGCTGTTATAAAAGACAGAAGGAGGTTGAAAACCCACCGCTTCATTCCGAGAGACCAGAGAAGGGCCGCCATCAATAGAAAGGAGGTGAGGGGATAACCCAGTTCATTAAAAAAGAGGGTGGCAAGGACCATTGCCCCTAAAAATAAGCCCATCTGTCTTATTACCCCAGGCGTTTTGGCCACCACTTCTTTTTGGATGACATCTTTTTTATGTTGGACGAGCAGTTTTAATACAAAGGCGGCGGATAGTATCATTAAAAGTATTCCTAAGCAGAGGGGGAAAAAGCCTGTCCCTGCCATCCGCAAGGTCCCGATCGGCATCTTCAGAGAGAGGAAGGTGGTTATTGCACCGAAAAGAAAGATGACAACCCCAACAATAGCTTCATCTCTTTTCAAAATTTTCATCTTTTATTGATAACTGCTAATTGCTAACTGACTATTGACAATTGATCATTATTCAGTCCATCAACGCTCCACCGTTGACATCGAGGATCTCACCAGTGATGAAAGACGCCTCATCAGAGGCAAGAAACAGCACAGCCTCTGCCACATCCTCCGGTTTTCCCAGGCGACCGAGGGGAATAGAGGCGATGATCTCTTTTCTCCTCTCCTCTGACCACTGGGCGCTCATCTCGGTTTCAATGGCATGGGGCGCCACTCCATTGACATTGATCCCATAGGGAGCCAGTTGCCTGGCTAAAGTTTTAGTTAATGCATCGATTCCTGCTTTTGAAGGGCCATACCCCGGGGCAGAGGTGATATCTCCAATCTTTCCTGCGATGGATGAGACATTGACGATCTTTCCATATCTTTGTTGTTTCATTGTCTCCACCACCGCCTTTGAGCAGTTAAATGTCCCTTTGAGGTTGACCTCGATTACCCGATCCCAGTCCTCTTCGGTCACGGTCTCGATCGTTCCTCTCCGGATGATTCCGGCGTTATTTACAAGAATATCGATTCGGTCAAAGGCCTTCTTTACCTGATCGACCATGCTTTTCACTTCGGAGCTTTTGGAGATATCGCAGGGGATGGCGATGGCTTCCCCTCCTATCTTCTTGATTTCGTCTCTCAGGGCGATAGCTCCCCGTTTATCGAAGTCAACGATTGCAACTTTAACCCCTTCTCTGATCAACGTTAGAGCAATGGCCTTTCCAATCCCTCTGGCCCCTCCGGTGACAATGGAAACTCGCCCCTTCAACTTCATATTTCCTCATTAATCTTTTCCAAATACCAAATTGGGAAGAAACAAAACAATATCCGGGAAAAAGATGAGCAGCAGATCTACGAGCACGATTGCTACAATGAATGGTATCGATTCTTTGATATAATCCTCCAACTTACAATCGAGGATTGAACAGACCGTGTACATGGATACGCCGACAGGGGGTGTTACGAGCCCCAGCACAATCACGAGCATAAAGACAAGTCCGAAATGCACGGGATCAATGCCTACTTCACTGACCAGGGGAAGGAGGATGGCGGTAAAGAGCAGGATGATGGCGGTGCTGTCGATGAACATCCCTGCAATAAAGACAGTTCCCACAATGAGGAGCAATAATATCTGAGGGTTATTGGTTATTCCAAGCATAAATCGAGAGAATACGTCCCCTGCTCTTTCATAGGCCAGGCCGTAGCCAAATATTCCGGACAGGGAAATGATGAGCATAATCGAGCCGATGTCAACGATAGTAAATTCGAGAGTTCTTTTAAACTTTTCCCAGGTGAGTTCCCTGTAGAAGACCGCTCCGACGGCTAAGGCATAGACTCCGGCAAATGCGCCTGCTTCCGTTGGGGTATAGAGGCCAAACCTTATCCCTCCGATTAATGCAATTGGAAAAAGAAATGCCCAGATACTGTCGATCAGCGCCGCCCCCACTTCTTTAAGAGAAGGGCCCTTCCTCTCGGGGAGGTATCCTTTTACCTTCGAGGTAATTGAGACGGCTATCATCAGGAATAGCATCATCATCAAGCCCGGGACGATTCCTCCGGTAAACAGCCTTCCGATGGAAACCTGACCAATGGTTCCGTATAAGATCAGCCCGATACTGGGCGGAATGACCGGAGCGATACAGGCCGTAATGGCAGACACGGAACCCGTATATCCCTTTGAGAACCCTTTTTTGAGCATCTCTGGCCCGAGGAGGCGCGCTTCCATGGCGGCATCGGCAATCGCTGAGCCCGAAACACCGCCCATCAGGGTGCTGAGCACAACATTGACCTGAGCGAGTCCTCCCCGCATATGACCGGCAAGCACTCCTGCAAGTCTGATCAGTCTGTGGGTGATTCCTGTTTCGTTCATCAGGTTGGCGGCAAAGATGAACAGCGGAATGGCGAGGAGGGGAAAATTCTGGGTTTGTGAGATCGGAAGTTGGATGATCATCGTAAACGGCAGTTGGGGGTTTTGCAGAAAGAACAAAGTTCCTGCAATGCCTATGGCAAAGGCGACAGGCATTCCCATTAAAAGAAAAAGAATAAATATGATAAAGACCAACAGCATCTTTCCAATCCTTTTAACCCCGGAGATAGAAGTGTATAGTCGGAAGGTAACGGTAAGGATGCCCGTATAGTCATTCAGTTACGTTGCTCGTCTTCTAAGTCTTTAACCGTAACCCTTTGACAATATACGAAACGCCTGCCTGCCGGTAGGCAGGGGCTTCGTCACCACAACCGAAATTCCCCTCAACGCTTTAGTAATTTTTCTCTGATTCTAATGATGGTGGTTATCACCATCATTATTCCTGCCACAGGTACAAGTAGCGTCACCCAGGTGTAACTAAAGCCCGGGATACCTTGAAAAGTTCTAAATCCGGTCGTATAGGAAAGCCGTACGCCATATCCTATAAGCGCTGCCAAAAAGATGAGTATGAAAAAAGATTAAGTATTTCGATGAGGTTTCTATTTTTTCCCGGCCGCTTCCTGATCAAGAAATCAACATTCATCAACTTGTTATTTCTCATGGCTACATCACCGCCCCAAAAAGTACACCACGCAAATAAACAGACCGCCATATCCACCGACCAGTTAATGGGGTAACCTATGTATCGTGTAGCTGCTGCGACGAATACCAATCCCACCATGAATACCAAAAAAACCTTAATGATAAAAGTCTCGCATTTGCAGATTTACTCATAAGCTTTTTTCATCCGAACCCTCTGTATCGAGCAAGGTATTTAAAAATATGAACTGCGTCCCCGAAATCCCCTTCCTAACTGAAGCTGAACTTTGACAGCAGTATTGCATTGAAGCTTTCCTGTTTTCCTCAATCGTTTCCGAATATCAAATTGGGAACGAACAGAACAAGATCCGGGAAAAAGACAAGCAGGATATCTACAAACACGATGGCTGCAATGAATGGCACGCACTCTTTGACATAATCCTCCACGGAACAATCCAGGATAGAACAGACGGTATACATGGATACGCCGACAGGGGGTGTTACGAGCCCCAGCACAATCACGAGCATAAAGACAAGTCCGAAATGCACGGGATCAATGCCTACTTCACTGACCAGGGGAAGGAGGATGGCGGTAAAGAGCAGGATGATGGCGGTGCTGTCGATGAACATCCCTGCAATAAAGACGGCCCCCACAATGAGGAGCATTAATATCTGCGGGTTACTGGTTATTTCGAGCATAAATCGAGAGAAGGTATCCCCTGCTCTTTCATACGACAAGCCGTAACCAAATATTCCAGACAGAGAAATGATGAGCATAATCGAGCCGATGTCAACCACAGTAAATTCAAGAGTTCTTTTAAATTTTTCCCAGGTGAGTTCCCTATAGAAGAGCGCTCCAACGATAAAGGCATAGACCCCGGCAAAAGCGCCTGCTTCGGTCGGGGTATATAAACCAAACCGTATCCCCCCGATTAATGCAATCGGGAAGAGAAATGCCCAAATACTTTCAATAAGTGCCATCCCGACCTCTTTAAGGGAAGGTTGGTTCTTTTCGGGAAGGTAGCCTTTCTTCTTTGAGGTAATTGATACCGCTGTCATCAGAAACACCATCATCATAAGGCCAGGAACGATACCCCCCGCAAAAAGCCTCCCGATGGAAACCTCTCCAATCGTCCCGTATAAGATAAGCCCGATGCTTGGCGGAATGATTGGAGTAATACATGCTGTAATGACTGTCACGGCGGTCGTATAGCCTTTTGAAAAGCCTTTTTTGATCATTTCTGTCCCCAGGATGCGAGCTTCCATGGCTGCATCGGCAATCGCCGAGCCCGAAACTCCCCCCATGAGGGTGCTGAGAACAACGTTTACCTGTGCAAGGCCTCCGCGCATATGTCCGGCGAGCACTCCTGCCAACCGGATAAGCCTGAAAGTTAAGCCCGTTTCGTTCATCAGGTTTGCAGCAAATATAAAGAGAGGAATCGCAAGCAGTGGAAAGTTTTGGGTCTGTGAGATCGGAAGTTGGATGATCATGGTAAACGGCAGTTGTGGATTCTGAAGGAAAAAGACAGCCCCTGCAATGCCTATGGCAAAGGCGACGGGCATTCCCATCAAAAGAAAAATGAAAAATAAGATAAAAACCAACAGCATCTTTTCAACCCCCCTAACACCAGAAATAAAAAGCGTGTAGTCGGAAGGTAACGGTAAGGATGCCCGTATCGTCATCCGGTTACGTTATTCGTCTTATATTTCAATAATCGTAACCCTTTGACGATATGCGAAACGCCTGCCTGCCGGTAGGCAGGGGCTTCGTCACCGTAACCGAAATTCTCCTCCCCGCTTCGCTAATCTCTCCCTGATTTTATTAATAGTCGTTATTACCATCAGAGTCCCAGCGATTGGCACACTGATTGTTACCCAGGTGTAACTGAATCCCGGGATCCCCTGAAACTGTCTGAATCGGGTGGTGTAGGAAAGCATGATGCCATATCCGATGAAAGCCAATAAAAAGATGAGGATAATGAAGAAATTGATGAGTTCGATTGAATTTCTATATTTTTCAGGCAGCTTTTTGATTAAGAATTCGACATTCATCAATTTGTTGTTCCTCATCGCCACATCGCCGCCTAAAAAGGTACACCACGCAAATAAACAGACCGCCATATCCACCGACCAGTTAATGGGGTAACCTACGTATCGCGTCACTGCGGCAACGAATACCAGCCCTACGATGAACACCAAAAATACCTTAATTAAAAAAGTTTCACCCTTACAGATATACTCATATAACTTTTTCATCATTTATCCTTTGTCTCTTAAAGTAAACTCACAGTCTACCGTCTAAGAAATTTATGTCGTAAGTCCGTTCATGGTTCGATCCCGCGCTTCGCGGGATCACCAGGAACGGACCACGGCACATTAAAAATCAGTTGTTTAACCATTTGTCCTGAGCGTGTCGAAGAGCGAACGGTGAATGACGACACAGCCTCCCAATGAAGAGGGACTGTTTTGTTTTAACCCCCTACTTCTTAAATCCGAGCTCCCTGTGGACTTTATCCTTTACATCGGCAATTTTCAAAACCTCATAGGCTTTTTCGCCGGCCTTCCTGAAAGCGGCGATATCGACTTTATCAACCACAATCATTCCCCTCTTAATGAGGTCCGCCTTCACTCTTTGTTCACTCTCAATGATCGATCTGGAGGTTTCCAGTCCGGCTTTGTCGCATTCCTCGACCAGTATTTTTTGGTATTCCGGGGGCAAAGCGTTGAACCACTTTGCGCTAATGACCTCAAAATTGACCAACATGATATGTCCGGTCTCGGTGACGTACTTCAGGACTTCATAGAAACGTCCACCGGGGATGTTGTTATAAACGAGCTCAACCCCATCAATCACTTTTTGTTGAAGGGCTGGATACATCTCTCCAAAGGCGAGAGCCACCGGGGTTGCGCCGAGGGCGCGCACAGACTCCTGCCAGATGGGCGCAGGGGGAGTTCGGATGCGCTGACCTTTTAAATCGTCCGGAGATCTGACAGGTTTGTTCGTAAAGAAGTGTCGATAACCCTGGACCCAGCCGAAGGATAGAACTTTAAAACCGAATTTGTTGGCTAATTCATCAAGCCAGCCCTGTACCGTTGGCATCTTCTTTAATCTTTCCACTCCGCCAAGGGTCTCCACAAAATACGGGCCATTCATAATGGCAATGCCGGGGATATACATACCCATGCGGGCTGAATCGGTGTTCTGGCCCACATTAGCGCCTGCCCTGATTTGCTCCAAAATATCCTCTTCAACGCCAAGCTGGGCACTGGCAAAGACTTCTATTTTAAGACCACCCTTCGTTCTCTCCTCAACCGCTTTTGCCCATTTCTGAAACCCTGCGTGGTAGGGTTCTCTTGGGCTCAACACATGGTTAAATTTCAATGTGTATTTGGCCTGTCCAAACGCCGGCGTTCCATAGAAAGCGATTGTTAGGAGCAAAACCATCAATAAGGCTACCATCATCGAAAACTTTTTCATCTTCCTTCCTCCTTTTTTTGAAAAATTCCAAATTCTTAACTCTAAACTCTAAACTAAAATCACCTTCCCCCCCGATAACCCAATCGCCGGGAGATATCCAAAGCGGTTTTCATCACCTCCTTTTTTAAAGTTTCCTGGGCCATGTTTTTAGTAACCCGAAAAGCCGGCCCGGAAATACTGACGGCGGCGACAGCATTCCCTGCCTCGTTATAGATGGGGGCGCCCACGCATCGAACCCCCTTCTCATTTTCCTCATCATCGATGGCATACCCCTGATTCCGAACCATTTTTAGATGCTCTTTCAACTGGACTGTATCCGTGATCGTATGTTCTGTTCTTTTAGATAATTTTTTATCTTTCAGAAACTGGTTCAACGCTTCATCCGAAAAGAGGGAGAGAAGAACCTTCCCTACGGCGCTGCTGTGAGCAGGGTTACGGAGGCCGATCCGCGAGGCCATCCTCAGTCCGCTCGGGTTATGATCCACTTCGACCTTGTCAATATAGACCACTTCATTTCGGTCGAGGATCACCATATGGACGGTCTCTTTTGTTCTTTCAGCCAGTTCCTTTAAAAAGGATTCCGCCTCCTTGCGGAGATCAAGCTGGCCCAAAAGAAGGTTCCCCAGTTCCACGAGTTTAAATCCCAGGAGATAGTTTCTCGTCTTCGGATCCTGACGCACATAGCCCAGATAGGACAGTGAGGAGAGAAGACGATGCGTGGTCCCCTTCGGAAGGGATACTTTTAAAGAGAGGTCCCGGACGCTGATTCCCTGTGGGTTCTGTCCCAGGATATCGAGGATCAGGGAGACACGTTCGATGGTCTGGACAAGGTTGTTTGGTTTTGATTCCTGTGGGGTGACCATAAATCGTTTCGCATTATGGAACGATGTTCCACATTATATTAACAATATCGATTCTCCTTAGTCAAGAGTTTTTTTTCAGCCTAACGGGAAAGTGATTATATTAATAGTCTCTTTGATTTATTTTGAAGGTTTGTGTTAGTGATAGACATGAAGGAGAGATGATGGCCCAAAAGGTATTGGTGCCCTAATGATTACCGAGGAAGAAAAGAAGGTTTTGCCATATGATCCATCTGATCAATCCTGAGGTTTTTCAATCCACAAAATACCTTCAAAAATTGAGAAGGAGGGATCAAGGTGAAAAAACATAAAGTTTTGCTCTATGAGGATATGCGCGAGGAAGGGAAAGCAGTTCTGAAAGAGAAGGCAGAGCTATCTTTTGCCGAGCGTCTTGATGAGAATTCCCTCGCCGATAAGGTTAGGGAGATAGATGGAATCATTATCCGCGCCAACGGAAAGGTGAGCCGGAGATTGATGGAGGCCGCCCCCAAACTCAAGGTGATTGGACGGCATGGGGTCGGCGTGGAAAATATTGACATAGAGGCAGCGACCGAAAGAGGGATATGGGTGGTCAATACGCCGGATGCCAATGACATCTCGGTGGCCGAGCATTTTTTCGGGTTGGCCCTGATGCTTTCGAAGATGCTAAAAAAGGCCGACATTGCCCTCCGTGAAGGAAGGTGGGAGGCACGGTATCAGTATATCGGGAATGAACTCCACGGAAAAACGCTCGGCATCCTGGGCTTCGGCCGGATCGGTAAGGCTGTGGGCCGCATCGGTTCCAAAGGGTTTAATATGAATGTCCTCTATTATGATGCGGTTCGTTATGAGGAGATGGAGAAGGAGATTGGGGCTGTCAAGGTTGGTCTGGAGCAAGTGATGTCCAGATCGGATTTTATTTCGATCAACCTTCCCATGTTGCCTGTTACCAAAGGCTTAATCGGGGAGAGAGAATTCGGAATGATGAGACCTAATGCCTATATCATCAATCTCGCCAGAGGACCGATCTGGGATGAGAAGGCGCTTTATAAAATTCTAAAAGAAGGAAAGATCGCCGGAGCAGGAGCCGATGTCTTTGAGGTGGAGCCAGCCTCAAAGGAGCATCCCCTGCTTCAACTTGAAAATTTTGTCGGCACCCCTCACTCAGCAGCTCACACGGAGGAAGCGTTGAGGAGGATGAGCTTGGTGGCGGAGGATATCCTAAGGGTTCTGGAAGGAAAGGAGCCAATCTATCCGGTCAATAAACCAGTAAAAAAAGGCTGTTAAAGGTCTGAGGTTGGAGGAACATTCTCCCTTGGAGAATTTTAGGGAAATTTTGATTGCCTCAAACCTCATACCTTAAAGATCGTATATTTATTGAAGGAAATGACGATGAATCACTCCCAGAGGGTCCACCCATCTCAGCTCTTTTAAAGTGTCCATTGTTTCCCAATAAAGGTTTTCGTAAGAGATGTTTTGGGAGATCCACCCAACCGAAATGTGTAAATGAGGAGGGATGTTCCTTTGTGACTTGTTTGGCCTGGCTAAATTGGCAACGATGTCTCCTGCCTTGACGATCCTGCCGACGTGGAGACCATTGGATAAGTTTGTGTGGCCATAAATGGTGCAAAGTCTTGGATAATCGCTATCGAGAGGACGATGTTCCACCATCACCGATTTGCCAATGAAATCGTCCATCACTCTGACAACGGTTCCATCATACAAAACAGGGATCTTCGTTTTTTCATCAAGGCGAAGCATTTTGTCTTCGCAATCCCTGTAAAAACACAGATCCAATCCCTCATGGGGTTTATCACGTTTCTCCTGATTGCCCCACCATTTGTCCATCGCATTGAACAACATTCCAGGATAGAAAATCCACTCCTGGAAGCCGAGTTTATCCAGAGCATTTTCCCGGACAACAAACTGAGTGAATCGTGATTTCTTTAAAAATGGCGTCTCGGAGGCGTCCAAACCTTTGACCTCTGCTCCTCAATGTTTGACTCTTTGGGCGTTCCATGGTTTAGTTCCAGCCCATGGCCCTCCTTGAACCTCCACACTCCCCTCGAGTAAATCCCCGGTCACACGACCACTGAACTTCATTAACACGTTTTGTCCTTCAACATTATACCTTATACCGAAACTCACCTGATTGCCTTTCAGCCGTTGGTCCCTAATGTGAAATTCCCGGCCTTGAACAGTTATCTTTCCACTAACTTCCTGATATTTTTGATTTAGAGTCAACTGGTCTTGCAGATCACCTCCGAGGGATGCGATGTTGAAGCGCCATATCCCTTTCACATCCGCCGGGATGACCCAATAGTAAAAAAATCGGTCACGGATTTGCATCATCTCATCAGGTTCCCAATCGGCCATATCAAAAGTATAGGAAACGATCCGGGTTCCGGGTTTGAGTTCACGAAAAAGCTTTGGCCGAAGTTGGTAGTTTAAATCGTTAAGGAGATAGAGGGTGACCACGGTTGCTTCACGAATATCCGCTTTGAAGAGGTCTCCCTCAATAAACGTTGTTCGGTCAGCCACTTTTGCTTTTTGTGCATTTTCTTTGCTCTCTTTGATGCGCACAGGGTCAATATCGATCCCTACACCCCGTGCGCCAAAATTTTTTGTGGCTAAAATTACAAAACGTCCATCCCCGCACCCGAGATCATACACCACATCGTCTTGATTCACCCCCGCCTTGTTGAGCATGGCTTCCACTACATCCCATGGAGTTGGCTCAAAATGCACATCAGGCACTTGGGTCTGCGCATGGGCTGTTAGGGATAGCCCAAAAA
>VGRU01000023.1 GCA_016875255.1 Deltaproteobacteria bacterium | reverse complement strand
CGGTCAACGCCACTTTTCCGGCATTGACGACAATGACGAAATCGCCTGTGTCCACGTGAGGGGTGTAAATCGGTTTGTTCTTTCCCCTCAATATCTTTGCCAGTTCAGTGGCTAATCTTCCCAGGACTTTTCCTTCGGCATCCACGAGATACCACTGATGTTCCACTTCTTCTTTTTTAGCCTGATAGGTCTTCATAGAACCACCTTAATTTAAAAAGATAAGATATTGTTTCGGCTTCTGTCAAGGACTGGCCGCCGGGTTGTATCAGGCTTGCCTTGAGTCAGCCATCCACTTGTCTCTTAGCGTTTCTTTTTCTGTGTGAAATGTTTATTCCAGAGTAGAACAACAGGGCTTGCCACATAGATCGTTGAATAGGTTCCGGAGATCAGCCCTATGATCAGGGTAAAGGCAAAATCGTGGATGACCGGGCCTCCGAAGAAGAAGAGAATGAGCACGACCATCATGACCGTACAGGAGGTAAGAATCGTCCGCCCAAGGGTTTCGTTGATGCTCACATTGAAAACTGTCTCCAGGCTCTCTTTCCTCATTTTCTTGACATTTTCCCGGACCCGGTCGAAGATAACGATCGTATCGTTGATCGAGAATCCGATGATCGTCAGGATGACCGCCATCAGGGGCAAAGAATATTCGAGACCCGCGATCGATATGGCGCCGTAAGTGATGATAATGTCGTGGACCAGCGCCGCAATCCCTCCGAGTCCGAAAGAGACCTGTTTGAATCGCCATGCCACAAAAACCAATATGGCCGCAAAGGAGAGTCCCACTGCCCAGAGGGCTTTTGTCTTCAAATCCTTCCCCACCTTGGGACCGACGACCTCCACCCTCCGGATTTCCAGAGTTTTGCCTTTGAAACGCTCCTGAATGGAAGCCTGAATCTTCTTGGACATTTCTTCCAGGTCTTCACCGGTCTTTTCCACCCGGATCAGAAATTCATTCTCTCCTCCAAAGTTCTGAACCATGGCGTCCTTCGAACCCATTGCCTCCATGGCCTTTCGAACCTCGGAGATATCCACGGCCTGGGAAAATCTGATCTGAATCAGGATGCCTCCGGCAAAATCAACCCCGTACTTCAACCCATTGTGAAGAAAGATGGATCCAAGGCTGAGGAGAATGGCGATGGTTGACACCCAGATGGTAAATTTCTTTTTTCCTATAAAGTCGTACTTGGTTCCCGGACGGATCAATTCCATAGTTTTAACTCAGCCTATCCTCTGCCCCCTTAATTAAAAAATAAAAGTCTAACGGTAAGGGTGACGAGGCCCGTATCGTTCATAAAAGGCTACGTTGATCGTCTTTTAATTCTTTTTGCGTAACCGTTACCGAATTACGAAACGGGCTTCGTAACCGTTACCTTAACCTTACCCACAGACTATTTTCTTAGTTCGTGAGCAGCCTTATGACCATGGGCAATTGCACATAAAAGGAATGATATATTAAATGCTCAACTTTTTGATCTTTATCTTCAGGGTGAGGAAATCGAAAGCCCACCGGGTCACATAGACCGCCGTAAAAATATTTGCAAGAATTCCAATGGACAGGGTGACCGCAAAGCCCCTCACCGGACCCGTGCCGAATTGATAGAGAAAAAGGGCGGCAATCAAAGTCGTCACATTCGAGTCCAGAATGGTGATGAAGGCCCTCCGATAACCCTCATCGATGGCGGCCCGGACCGTCTTTCCCCATCTCAACTCCTCCTTGATCCGCTCATGGATCAGGATGTTCGCATCCACTGCCATTCCAATCGAAAGGACGAGACCTGCAATCCCCGGAAGGGTGAGCGTGGCTCTGAAGATGGCGAGCGTTCCCATCACGAAGATGACATTGAGAATGAGTGCGATATCGGCCACCACCCCTGAAACCCGGTAGTAAAAAATCATAAAGAGCGCCACCAGGGCCGCACTGATTAATGTGGAGATGATCCCCTGGCGGATCGAGTCCTGGCCGAGCGATGGCCCCACGCTTCTCTGCTCGAGGATCTTCACGGGCGCCGGCAAGGCGCCGGCCCTGAGAACAATCGCCAGGTCGCCAGCTTCCTTCATATCGAAACGGCCGGTGATCTGGGCTCTTCCACCGGCAATCCTCTCCTGAATGACCGGCGCGGAATAGACATTGTCATCCAGAATGATGGCCAATCGCTTCTTCACGTTGGTTCCGGTGATTTGCTCGAAGAGCTTCCCCCCGATATCATCAAATTCCAGCGCCACATAGGGTTCATTGAACTGGGTATCGATGGCAACCCGGGCATCCTTTAACACCTCGCCCGTCATCAGGGTCTTCTCTCTCAGAAGAAAGGGAATCTTCTTCACCCCTCCGGTCTTCGGATCAACCTGCCTCTGATAGAGGATGACGCTCCCTTCCGGAGCATTGCCTTTCAACGCCTCATCGAGGCTGCCCTCCTCATCCACCAGCTTAAACTCCAACAGGGCGGTCTGTCCGATGAGATCGATGGCCCTCTGGGGGTCTTTGATCCCTGGAAGCTGGATCAATATGCGATCCGTTCCCTGAAGGGTGATCTCAGGCTCTGCCACACCAAACTGATCGATCCGGTTCCGGATCGTCTCCAGCGCCTGATCAATGGCGCCCTTTCTGACCTGTTCGGCCTGCCGGCTGTCGAGGACAAGTACGATCTTCCATATCCCTTTATCAAGGGCGGTCGTGGAAAGCTCCTGCATCACAGCATAACGCTGGCTCAGGATCTTCTCCCATTTGTCCTTGTCGCCTGAAACCTCAAGAACAATCTGATTGCTCTTCTCTCTTTCTAATTTTCCGACGGGGATTCCCTTCTCCCGAAGGTCATCCTTCAGATTATTCTTAACCCTCTCCACATAACTCTCGACCGCTTTCTCCGCCTCCACTTCAAGGATGAGATGCATCCCACCCTGCAGATCGAGGCCGAGGTGAACCTTCTCCGTAGGAATGATTTTATAAAACCAGGCCGGCAACTCAGGAGTCAATGTGGGCAAAAAAAGGAGGACGGCAAAAAGAGTCACCGCCCCATAAATGATCAATCTCAACTTCAGGTTTCTCAGCATACGTATCAAACCCTCACAAAATGAAACCAAGAGTTTGGGAACCCTTGGATTTCAGAAACATAGCCTATCGTCAGGTATTTTTCAAGAGGAAAATGAAAAAAAGGCCCAAGTCAGATTCGCTTGGGCCTGACGTTCTTACCAAAACGGGGTTTACTTCGTATCACTCCATTTACCGTATTTCTCCCTCAAAATTCGGTGAAGGATCTTTCCGGTCGGGGTCATGGGCATCTCTTCGTCCTTAACGAAATCGACTGTCTTAGGGATCTTGTATCCTGCAATCTTCCCCCTGCAGTGATCGATCAGTTCCTTATCCGTAACCGTCTTTCCCTGGTGGACGGTGACAATCGCCTTAATCGCCTCGCCCCATTTCGGGTCAGGAATACCAATCACTGCCACATATTTAACGGCAGGATGGGAACCCAACAAATTCTCCACCTCCGAAGGAAAGACATTCTCTCCGCCGGTAATGATCATATTCGCTTTTCGATCAACCAGGGTAAAATAGCCATCCTCATCCTGGCAGGCCATATCTCCTGCGGTGAACCATTCGCCCTGGAAAACCGATTTGGTCTTTTCAGGGTCTTTCCAGTACTCTTTAAAGACATGAGGGGTGCGCGAATAAAGCTCTCCCACCTCGCCTCTTTTGACTTCTTTTCCGCTCTCATCGAGAATCTTGATCCGGTCCGTGCCCCAGATCTCCCTTCCGATGGATCCGAGTTTCTTAAACTGCTCTTCGGGCCTGAGCAGAGTCACCAGCCCTGCCTCGGTTGAACCGTAAGCCTCCCAGAGCTCCGAATTTTTAAAATAGTCCATAATGGCCATCTTCGTGTCTTTTCGGGCCGGTGCGGAAGAAATAAGAAGCTGACGGATCGAACTGACATCAATGCTTTTCTTCACCTCATCGGGAAGTGAAAGCATCATAATATAATGGGTGGGAACGAGAGAGGTAAAAGTGATCTTCTCCTTTTCAATGGTCTTCAATAGGTCGACCGGGTCGAAACTGATCATATTGTAAACAAATACCCTTGCGCTGACATAAGTATAGGTGAAGGAATAGTAGATCGAATTGATATGGCACATGGGCATGACGAGCATCACACAATCATCCGGCCTCAAACCCATATTGATCCCGTTTAAGATATACTGGGACAGATTCCCCTCATGGGTTCTGACCACGCCTTTTGGTTTACCCGTTGTGCCGGAGGTATACATTATATTCCACATATCGTCCGCATCGACTTCCACGTCCGGCTCCTCCGGAGAGGCTTTCGCAAGAAGCGATTCATAGGATTGATATCCCTCGGGCGTCTGATTGTCTCCAAAATAGATATAATTCTCCGGCGGTATGTTGGGAAGCTTGCTTCGCATGGAATTGACTACCGGAACAAAATCCTTTGCTACGAAAAAGGCTTTGCAGTCGGAGTGTTTCACTACATATTCAATTTCAGGAGGCGCAAGCCGGAACATGACCGGAACAGTCACCTGCCCTCCCTTTGCAGAGCCTGCATAAAACTCCAGCCACTCCACACAGTTGTAAGCCAGGATGGCGAAGCGGTCTCCTTTCTTTACGCCCAATTTATTCAAGGCGTTGGCAAACCGGCAACTTCGATCATTCCACTCTTTAAACGTCATCTTCCGCACTTTATCAGCGGCCCCTGGCTTTTCCGGATTTTGTTTGGCCATCATCTTAAGAACCGTTCCTGCGGTCATCCATTTGCTGATTGTCATAAAAATCCCTCCTTTTTTCTCCTGTATTCCGCAATGAGGAACCAGGGAGATTTTTTGTGCTTGTGATATTTTTTACATTCTTTACCATCATTGTATTTTTTTGTCAAGCACCAGTTTTTTCTTCTAATATTTCAATGAGTTAAATGTAACCGATGATTCCGGCTATTGTAATGCTTTAGCCTTTTGAAGCGGTTATCAGACGATCAGGTGATCAGGAAGTGGATGTCAGGATATTGGAATATCAGGTCAAACAAAAAATTGTTATTCTTTATCTGAGATCCTGGTACCCTGGTATTCTACAACCCTGAGATCCTGGTCACCTGATGCCCATATTTTTCCGCACAAAAGTCATTGACCAGTTTCAAAGCGCTAAACTGCTACCGGCTATTGAACTTTTGCGTGCGGTTTCTGGTTCGCCCGGTCTGCGATGACAGTGACAGAAGAGGTGAAGATGTGGAGGAGTTTGGAATGGGGAATGTAGACAAACCAGACAAGACAGGGAATGACATGGACATACCAGAGAAAGTGAGGGTTGAGCGTAATGTTCTTCATGAAAAGCGATAAAAAATATCCGAAGAAAGAGATCCAGTTATTAGCGCTCGCGGGCGTGAAATCGGCCATATAAACCCGGCTGGCCGCGACTTCAGGATGGGCGATTCGATATCCCTCTATGAAGAAACCTGACGCTACCATATAGAGAATAAAGACCAGGGTCACGATATCCTCTTCCTCTGTTCTCAATTGTTCCGGCCTGATGAAGAACCTCCGGATCATCGCCAGAATACAACCGATCAGGATAAGAAAACTGAAGAATTCGAGAAAGAAGTCGAGAAAGGGGCGAATACTGCCTGTCTTAAAGGCATGGGCAAAGGAAAAGAAGGGAATGGAATGGCTCCATTCCACGAGATAGCCAGTTGTAAAACCCTTGATCATGTCAACGACAAATGTGGCGACAAAACCGACAACGAGCAGGGAATGGGTGAGCCATCGATAAAAGGATTCTCTGAAGAGCTTCTTATGAAAAATCACATCAGTGATGACGATTTTAAGGTACCAGAGGGGCCTCTTCCAGAAACCCTGCCAGCCTCTGCCCAACAGGATGATCAACTTCCCCCACTGGGTCGTCTCCTCTGAGCCCTTCAAGGTGCCGCGAAGATAGAGGCTCACCCGGAACCACATTCCCCAGAAGAAGAGAATCATGGAAGGGATGAACATCGCATAAAAGATGAGGTGCTTATCCATATCGTTTTATTCTACTGCATATGTTTCAGAACAAACTCCGTGATATACATCACCTTTAGCGGAACCTTCATCCTTCTTGCAGTCGATTGGATGGTCCGGGTGCATTGCTGGCATGCGGAAATCACCAGGTTTGTTCCGGTTGCCTCAATTTCTTTGATCTTCTCGCGGGCCAGAGAGATAGAAAGCTCGGGGTCCACCATTTCGAGCAGTCCGCCGCCTCCGCAGCATTTACTCTGTTCTCCATGGTGGGCCAGCTCCACCAGCTCCACCCCCGGGATCGATTGCAGTATCTTTCTCGGAGCGTCGTAGATGCCGCTCTGTCTCCCAAGGTCACAGGGATCATGGTAGGTGACCTTGATCCTCTCTTCTTGAAAGCGGATCTTTCCTTTCTGAATGAGATTTAAAACAAACTGCGTGGAATCAAAAAGATTCAAATCGGTATGATAATGCTCCTGCCAGGTATGGTAGCAGGAGGGACAGGAGAAGACAACCGTTCGAGCTCCCTTCGCCTTCACCCCCTCAATATTGTGACGGATGAAACCCTCAATCTCCCGTTTGAACCCTGCGCCGATGAGCGGAAATCCACAGCACCATTCCTCTCCTCCTAACAGGGTGAAATCAACCCAGCTCCGTTCCAGAATCTGTAAGAAACTCTGAGGGACCTTATGAGCCATGGGAAAATAGGCGGAGACACACCCGACAAAATAGACCACTTCCGCCCGGTCTTTCTGATACCGGTGGGGAGGAAGATTTTCAAATCTGTCCAGCCAATCTGTTCTTGAGCTGTTAGAATCTCCTGATATGTTATATTTGGCCAGGACATTCTTCTTCATCACTCCAAGGTTTTTTGGATAATGGCCCAGCTCGACCAGGATTTCTTTAAACGCAAGCCAGAGGCTCCGTGAATCGATCGAGACCGGACACTGCACGCTGCATTCCCCGCAAAGGGTGCAGCGATAGGCCATCTCGGAAAATTTCTCCAATTCTGCCTCGTCTAACTTTTTTTTGCCGAAAACCCTCGCCCAGAGGCCGTATTGTCCCCGGAGAAATTTTTTCATTGCCTGGATCTTCCCTCTCGGGTTGATCGCTTCCTCCGTCCTTTGCGAATAAACCGGACAGAAACGCAGGCAGTCGCCGCAGCGGGTGCAGGCATCGATTTCGAGCAACTGTTTGGGGGATAATTTTGAAAGGTCCACGATGTTTGGGATGGCTCCGACAGGGTTCTGAGTTTTTAAGATCTCATCTGCCTAACCCAAATTCAACTAATATCAATTTTTTATAACAAATAGGTCCCGGGTTGTCAACAAATTTAAAAAGGTCTGACCAATTTACCGGCCATACCATAAACGATCCCTGAATAATAAAAAAGGGCGTCCAAATCGGACGCCCGCTCATATTTCCATTGGTAATGCCTTTAAACTTTCAACTACCAGATGAATTTTTTTATTCCTTCGTCTTTTTTACACGCTCGACTTCCGACTTAATGAAGTCTCCCAATGCATCCACCTTCATCAGGTTCTTGAGGTCTTCCTGAAGATTGGACGGACTCACCTTAAACATCCATCCTTTTTGATACGGGCTCTCATTGATCAGTTCGGGAGAATCCTCCAACTCCTCATTGGAGGACCCCACCTTTCCTGAAACGGGAGCATAGATCCTTCCGACCCACTTCCCGGATTCCAGTGAACCGCAGGGCTTTCCCTGCTCCACTGCCTTGCCGATGGAGGGAAGTTCTACAAAGACGATATCGCCTGCCAATTTCTGGGCAAAGTCAGTCGTGCCCACAGTCACAACATCCCCTTCAACCTTCGCCCAGAAGTGCTCTTTGTGATAATAAAGATCATCAGGAAATTGGTAGCCCTCGATTTCCATCAAATTTCCTCCTTTCTTTTTTCAGGGGTTATACAATAAAATTCCCTTCTTAACAAGTCTTTTTTGATGGTCTCGTAAGGAATGACGCCTTTTTACGATCCCATCTTTTTTTTGGTCTTAAAAGACATTCGTTGGTCTTAAAAGACTTGACCAAAAAGGATAAATCATTTATATTAAACGCATTCAATTTAAGAAATTTTTCACATAGTCCCTTGCATTAACGGTTGCGATTTTCATAACATCTCATTAATATTAGACTTTTTTCTCTTTGACTTTTTTGCTTAAGTATTGCATTCTTAAAGTATGATTCATTCGAAAGACCTCGATCCCCATTTCAAGCTCCTGATCGCCAAAGAGCCCGGCGGTGAAAACATAAAAAAATGTTTCTCCTGTGGGACCTGTGCGGCTGGATGCCCTGTCCGGGAGATTACAGACCGTTATAATCCGAGGAAAATTATCCGGCTGGCCCTCCTCGGGATGAAGAAAGAGGTTCTCTCCAGCCAGTTCATCTGGTTATGCTCTTCCTGCTACACCTGTTACGAAAGATGTCCTCAAGATGTAAGAATCCCTGAGTTGATGAATGCCATAAAGAACATTGCCGTAAGAGAGGGTTACATCCCTTCGGCCATGAAAATCCAGATCGAGCTTCTCTCTGCGTTTGGCCGTCTCTTAGAGATTACCGAATTTGAAAATGACAAACGGAAAGAATTCGGCCTTCCCCTGATACAGGGCCGGACCGAAGAAGTGAAGAAGATTCTAAAAGAACTCGGGCTCCAGCATGAAGAAGAAAGAGGACCGGCCTAAAAACAATTCTTTTACCCTATTTCTCGGATGTACGGTTCCGGTCAGGGCCTTAAACTACGAGATTGCCTCAAGAAAGGTCGCCGAAGCCCTCGACATCCGCTTCAATGACATCCCGGACTTCAGTTGCTGCGGCTATCCTGTCAAATCGATCAGCCACCATGCCTATCTCCTGATGGCCGCAAGGAATTTAGCCCTGGCTGAAGCGAAAGGCCATCCAATCTGCACGCTCTGCAGTTCCTGTTGCGGCTCTCTTACGGAGGCCAACCACGAGCTTCAGGAGGATAAAAACCTCCGAAAACGAATCAACGAAGACCTCTACCGCTGGGTGGGAATGCGTTACGAAGGAGAGGTGCGGGTTCAGCACCTCACCCGAATTCTTCATCAAGAGATTGGAGTGAGAAAGATAAGCGAAAAAGTTCAGTCCGATCTCTCCTCCCTCCGGGTTGCGCCCCATTATGGCTGCCACTATACCAAGCCGTCGGCTATCTATGAAAAGTTGGAAGACCCGGAAAATCCAAAAAGCCTCGACGAATTGATCCGGGCAACCGGAGCCCAATCCCTCTCCTATGAGGATAAGCTCTCATGTTGCGGAGGCGGGGTGTTGGCGATTGATGAACAGGTCGCCCTTGGGATGGCGCAAAGGAAACTGGAACATATTCAGGCAAAAAAAGCGGACGCTATTGTGCTGATCTGCCCATTCTGCAGTGTGATGTATGAATCGAATCAGAAGAAGATCGAAAAGGTCTTTGAAAAGGAGTATAAGCTTCCGGTCCTCTACTATCCCCAGCTTCTCGGACTGGCCCTGGGAATTGAACCGGACGAATTAGGACTGAAAATGAATCGTATCAGGACAACAGACCTCGTCAAGAAAGCGCTGAGGAGGCCGGCCTGAGATGAATCCTTCTTCCAAGAAGCCGATCGGGGCGGTGCTCGTCGTGGGCGGAGGAATCGGAGGAATCCAGACCTCCCTTGATCTTGCCGAGTCAGGGTTGAAAGTCTACCTCCTCGAAAAGAGCTTGAGCATCGGCGGGACCATGGCTCAGCTCGACAAGACCTTTCCCACCAACGATTGCTCCATGTGCATCATGTCTCCCAAGCTGGTGGACGCGGGCCGTCATCGGAACATCGAAATCCTCACGAATGCGAAAGTTGAAAGGGTTGAAGGAGAACCCGGAAATTTCAAAGTTTCAATTCATAAGAAGGCTCGCTATGTCACAATCGAAGACTGCAAGGCTTGCGGCGAATGTTCAAAGGTCTGCCCGGTTAAAATCCCCAATGATTATGAGCAGGGCCTCGTCACCCGCGCAGCCATCTATCAGCTCTTTGCCCAGGCCATGCCCAGCGCTTACGGCATTGAAAAAAAAGGAGACCCTCCCTGCCGGGCGGCCTGCCCTATCCATGTCAATGCCCAGGGCTATATCGCCCTGATCTCGGCAGGCAAGTTTGAAGAAGCCCTGGCCCTGGTGAGAATAAAAAATCCCTTTCCGGGCGTCACCGGCCGCATCTGCACACATCCCTGCGAATCGGCCTGCAGAAGGAAAGAGGTTGAGCAGCCCATTGCCATCGATGGCCTGAAGCGATTCGTCTCGGATTTTGAGAAAGAGGACAAGACCGACCTCTCCGTTGTTCCTGAAAATGGAAAGAGAGTGGCGATCGTGGGTTCGGGCCCGGCAGGCCTTCTTGCGGCCTGGGACCTGAGAAAGATGGGCTATGGAGCGACCATCTTCGAAGCCCTTCCTGTTGCAGGAGGAATGCTGGCAGTAGGGATCCCCGAATACCGCCTTCCCCGTTCTGTGCTTCATAAAGAGATCGATTACCTGCGGCAGATGGGAGTCCAGATCAGGCTCAACACCCCTGTGGGCAAAGACCTCTCTCTTCAGGCCCTGAAGAATCAGGGTTACGATGCCATCTTCATTGCCACAGGCGCACACCTGAGCAGAAAACTTGGTCTCGAAGGAGAAGAGGCTTCCGGCATCCTCCATGCCGTTGACTTTCTCCGAAAAGTGGCTCTCAGCCAACCCCTGACATTGGGCGAGAAAGTAGTGGTCATCGGCGGAGGCAATGCGGCCATTGATGCAGCGAGAACAGCTTATCGGTTAGGGGCAAAAGAGGTGACCATTGCCTATCGACGGACCCGAAATGAGATGCCTGCCCAGGCAGAGGAGATCGAAGAGGCAAAACACGAAGGAATTAAAATTGAATATCTAACCGCACCGATTAAACTCCTCCTCGAAAATGGAAATATCCGCGGAGTTCAATGTCAACGGATGGCGCTCGGCGACCCTGATGAATCCGGCAGGCCCAGACCCATCCCCATCTCCGGGTCAGAATTCCTGATTGAAGCTGACACCCTTATCCCGGCCGTCAGTCAGGAATCTGACCTATCGTTTCTAAATGAGCATGACGGGATTCGAATCAATCGCTGGGGAAATATCGAAGCCGATCCGCTCACGCTTGAGACCTCTGTCCATAGCATCTTCGCCGGAGGGGATGCGGTGACCGGCCCCCAGACCTACATCGACGCCATGGCCGCAGGAAGAAAAGCGGCTATCTCCATTGACCGATGGCTGAGGGGAGAAGACCTGAGAACAGGCCGGGAAGAAGAAGGCGCTCAGAAGGAATACATTCTCGTTGATACGGAAGGCGTCGAATACCGTCCGAGAGCGCCCATGGTTTCCCTCCCCATCGAGCAGAGGAGGAGTTTCGATGAGGCCGGCCTCGGACTCAGGCAAGAGGATGTGATTGAAGAGGCAAAACGCTGTCTCCAGTGCGCGGGTTGCTCAGAGTGTCTTGAATGTGTCAAAGCCTGTGAGGCAAAAGCCATTGACCACCGGATGAAGGATGAGCAGGTCGAGATCGGGGTGGGCGCCATCATCCTCTCTCCCGGCTTTGATGAGTTTGACCCCTCGATCAAGAGCGAATATGGCTATAAAAGGTTCCCCAATGTCGTCTCGAGCATCGAATTCGAACGTTTTCTTTCCGCATCCGGGCCTTTCAGGGGAGAGGTTTGCAGGCCATCCGATGGAAAGCATCCCCAAAGGGTAGCCTGGATTCAGTGTGTGGGATCAAGAGATCCTCACATCGGGAAAGGTTACTGTTCTTCGGTCTGCTGTATGTACGCCACCAAGGAGGCGGTCATTGCCAAAGAACATGGACCGGGGATGGAGGCAACCATCTTCTTTATGGATATGAGGGCCTACGGAAAGGATTTCGACAAATACATCGAGAGGGCAAAAAACGACTACGGCGTTCGATATATCCGATCCCGCATCTCTCATCTCAAAGAATCTCCGGACACAAATAATTTAATCATCCACTATGAGACCGAAGAGGGAGAGATGGTCTCCGAAGAGTTTGATCTCGTCGTCCTCTCGGTCGGCCTCGAACCGGTGAGAGAACATCGTGAGATAGCGGAAATTTTCGGCGTCGATCTTAATCCCTACGGGTTTATAAAGACCGATACCTTTCATCCCCTTCAGACGTCCAGATCCGGAATCTTTGTGAGCGGCGCTTTCTCGGGACCCAAAGATGTTCCGGAAACCGTGGCACAGGCATCCGCCGCTGCGGCAGAGGCTTCCTCCATTCTTTCTTCTGCCAGAGGCGAACTGGTCACTGAGGAAGAATATGTTCCCGAGAGGAATGTCGATTATGAGGGGCCCCGCATCGGAGCCTTCATCTGCCACTGCGGAATCAACATCGGAGGCGTGGTCAATGTTCCGTCCGTGGCTGAATATGCCCGAACCCTGCCCCATGTCGTCTATGTGGCGGAAAATATCTATACCTGTTCTCAGGACACGCAGGAAGCGATGAAGAAGGTCATCGATGAACACCGGTTGAACCGGATCGCTGTGGCCTCCTGCACGCCGAGGACCCATGAGCCCCTCTTCCAGGATACCATTCGTGAGGCAGGGCTCAACCGTTACCTCTTTGAGATGGCCAACATCCGGGATCAGTGCAGTTGGGTCCACATGCATCAACCCGCAGAGGCAACGGAAAAGGCAAAGGACCTGGTGAGAATGGCCATTGCCAAAGCCGCTCTCCTCGAACCCCTTCCCACTCAGATGGTTGAGATGAATCATAAGGCCCTGGTCATCGGCGGGGGGCTATCAGGAATGGCCGCGGCCCGGAAGATCTCAGAGGCTGGATTCGAAGTCTATCTCATTGAGAAAGAGTCCCGGTTGGGCGGCAAGGCGAGAAAGATTCACTACCTCCTCGATCGAGACGGCGTCCAATTCCATCTCGAGAAGATGATCAAGGAGGTGGAAAAAGACCCTCGCATTCACCTTCTCAAAGGGACGACCATTGAAAAGATCAATGGTTTCGTCGGGAATTTCAAAACGCAGGTCGTAAATGGCGATGGGAAAAAAGAGATTGACCATGGAGTGATTGTGGTGGCAACCGGCGCGGAGGAATACCGGCCACAGGAATTCCTCTACGGCCAGGACTCCCGGGTTCTGACGCAGAAAGAACTCGAGGAGAAGGCCGCTCTTCAGCCCGGATCTTTAAAAGGCCTGAAGAATGTTGTCATGATCCAGTGCGTGGGATCAAGGAATGAAGAAAGGCCCTATTGCAGCAGGGTTTGTTGTTCCGATGCGATCAAGAATGCCTTAAAACTGAAATCGATCCATCCGGAGATCAATCTCTACATTCTCTATCGGGACATTCGAACCTACGGGTTCAAAGAGGACTACTATGAGAAGGCGAGGGAGATGGGAATTCTCTTCATTCGTTACGATCCTGAAAGAGAGCCCCGGGTCGAAAAGGGAGAAGAGGGCCTCCGGGTCATCATCCACGAGCCCATCCTTCATGACGATCTCCTCATCGAGACTGATCTTCTCATATTAAGTCCGGGCATGGTCGCTCCACGTGAGGAGAATGATCGTCTCTCGAAGATGCTCAAGGTTCCACTAAATCCGGATGGCTTTTTCCTTGAAGCTCACATGAAACTGAGGCCTGTTGATTTCGCCACGGAGGGAATCTTTCTTGCCGGGCTGGCTCATAGCCCCAAATCGATCGATGAGAGCCTCTCCCAGGCCAATGCCGCTGTCTCCCGGGCGCTGACCCTGTTGACGAAGAAACAGCTTGAGACCGTTGGTACTGTCTCCGAGGTCAACGAAAAGACCTGCGCAGGGTGCGGCCTCTGCGAAAGCCTCTGCCCTTATCAGGCGATCGAAGTCGTGTTCAAGAGAACAACCGTCGGCGAAAAGCTGGTGGCTCAGGTCAATAAGGTTCTTTGTAAAGGGTGCGGTGTCTGCACCGCCTCCTGCCGTTCCGGTTCAATAGACCTGAAAGGCTTCAGCACAGAGGAGATTGTCTCACAGATTACTCAACTGGCGATGAGTTGAATAAATGGAAAATAGGAAATGAGAAATGGGAAGTGAAGAACACTGGGAACCCAAAATCTTAGCTTTTCTCTGCAACTGGTGTTCTTATGCCGGAGCAGACCTTGCTGGAACATCGAGGGTCCAGTATTCTCCCAATATCCGGATCATCCGTGTCCCCTGCTCCGGAAGGATCAACCCCCTCTTCATCCTGAAAGCCCTTCAGAGCGGAGTGGATGGGGTTCTGGTTTCAGGCTGTCACCCGGGAGACTGTCACTATCTCTCTGGAAACTATGCCGGGAGAAGGAAGTCCGCCACCCTGAAGCGTTTCCTCGAATTCCTCGGCATTGAGCAGGGTCGCATTCAGTTCTCCTGGGTCTCCGCTGCCGAAGGGGTGAAGTTTTCCCAGGTCGTTGATGAAGTTACAAAGGATATTAGAAGATTGGGGCCGTTGAAGAAATTTAAAAAAAGTTCGGTGTTCGCCTGCCTGCCGGACAGGCAGGGAGTTCAGAGTTCGGAGTAAAAAAGAAGGTCGTCATTCCGGCGAAAGCCGGAATCCAGTATTTATCAATCCCGCCAAAGGCTGGACTGGATGCCGGATCAAGTCCGGTATGACGGAACAAACCATGATTCAACAAAAACTTCAAGAAAAAGCTAAGGAACTGCTTGCCAAGAAAGAGGTCGATCTTGTCATAGGGTTCAGTGACTGGACTTTACCGCTCAGGACGACCCCTGTTTTCATCAGGACGCCTGATGGAGCGAAAAGTCTGGTTTGGAACTCATTTTGCGAGAACAATCTGACCGCCTACCTCCATAAATTCAGCCGTTTAAAAGTCGGCCTCGTTGTGAAAGGCTGTGATGCCCGCTCTGTGGTCGCTTTAAACCTCGAAAAGAGATTTCCGAATCACCCTCCTCTTCTCATCGGGATACCCTGCCAGAGGCTCGTGGATCGGAAAAAAGTGAAGAAAGCCGTAAAGGGAGAAATCCTTCAGGCCGTTGAGCAGGGAGACCTCCTCCTGGTCAAGGGAGAAAATTTTGAAGTCTCTCTCAAGCGGGACGACTTTCTCTACGCCTCCTGCCGGAGCTGCGCCCATCGAACGCCACATCAGGCTCATATCCTGATAGGAGACCCCGTGGAAGAAGTCTCTCTCGTCGAGGCACATCCGGATGTCAGCGAATTGGAGGGAATGTCTCCGGAAGAACGATGGACATTTTTCAAGAAGGAGACGGGTCGCTGCATCCGGTGCTACGCCTGCAGGGAAGCCTGCCCCATGTGTTACTGCGCGGAATGCTTTGTGGACAGCTCCCGTCCGAAGTGGATCGAAAAGAGCCTCTCTCCCCAGGACCTGGCCTTTTACCATATTGTCAGGGCCTACCATCAGACGGGGAGATGCTCTGGCTGCGGCGCCTGCGAAAGGGCCTGTCCCATGGATATTCGGCTCACCTACCTGACACAGAAATTGAACCAGGAGGTGAAGGACCTCTATGGATTTGAAACGGGAATCCGGCCGGAGGCCCCTCCTCCTCTTTCGACGTTCGATCCGGAGGACGAACAGGAATTTATCAAATGATGTTCAAGCTGGATAAAAAAGATTTTGATCATTTTCTGAAAGACTTGCTGGAGACCCACGATCTCTTCGCCCCTGTTCAGCTGGCCGAAGGGGTTTCTGTGTTTAAAAAGATTGATAACCCCGGGGAGGTCAGCCTGTCCCAGTTGGTTCCCCAGAAATCGGCGAAAGAGGTCTTCTTCCCCCAATCTGAAGTGATGTTCCGCTATCAGATAGCGGGAAATCAGGGGCCCACCGTCTCCGAGCAAAAGATCGAGAGAGAGAGGATCCTTCTGGGGGCCCGGCCCTGTGACATCGAGGCGATCGCCATCATTGAGAAGGTCTTCGTCGGAGAAGACTATACGGATGTCTATTTTCTCGAGAAGAGGAAAAAGACGACGATTATCACCCTCTCCTGCAATCATCCCCTGACCACCTGTTTCTGTTCTTCAACCGGAGGGAGTCCTTTCCGGAGGGAGGGTTCGGATCTCTTCCTGATCGATTTAGGTGAATCCTACCTGGTTGAACTGCTCACTGAAAAGGGACTGATTTTTTCAAAGAACAGGTTCTTCAAAGAAGTTGATCCGAATGATTTGACCCTGGTCAAGGAGCTTGAGGAGAAGGCTTTTGAGAAAGTTGGCTACGCCATCCCTGTGGAAGGCATCGAGAAAAGATTGGACCTCATGACGGAAAGTTTTTTCTGGGATCGGTCTCATGAGAAATGCATTGGCTGTGGAGTGTGCACCTTTCTCTGCCCCACCTGTCACTGCTTCGACATCACGGATGAGGCCGTCAATCTCAAGGGAGAGCGCGTCAGAAATTGGGACTCCTGTCTCTTCCCGACCTATTCGCTTGAAACTTCCGGCCATAACCCCCGTCCCACCGGTCGGGAGCGAACCAGGCAGAGGTTGATGCACAAATTCAACTATTACCCGAAGATCTTCGGCAGAGTGGCGTGTGTGGGTTGCGGGCGATGTATCATTTACTGCCCGGTTCAATTTGATATTCGGGAGGCAATACGCTATGCCTCATCCAAGAGAGGCGAAGGGCTGGAAGGAAAGTTCAGATAACAGACCGATGAAGAATCCTTATCTTCCCATTCCAATGATCGTTAAAAAAGCCCGGATCGAGACCTCCGACCGGATGCTTCGCACCCTTGAACTGATCTTCCGCCATCCGGAGGACGAAGAAAAATTTCAATTCGTCCCTGGACAGTTCTGTGAACTCTCTGTCCTGGGCAAAGGCGAAGCCCCTTTTGGAATTGCCTCCTCTCCGACGGAAAAGGGTCCATTAAAATTTACGATCAATAAAGCCGGCACAGTCACCTCTGCGCTCCACTGTCTTGAAGAAGGTTCTGAGATCGGAATCCGCGGCCCGCTGGGCAATGGATATCCGATTGACCTGTTTGAAGGAAAGAACCTGGTGATCATCGGCGGAGGATTTGCCTTCACAACCCTGAGATCGCTGGTCGCCTATTTTCTCCATCGGGAAAACCGCCCAAGAATAAAAGGGATCACGGTCATCTACGGAGCAAGAATGCCCGGACTTCTGCTTTATAAAGAAGAACTGCTTGAATGGGAGAAGCGAGATGATTTAAGGTTGGTGACAACCGTCGATTGGGGAGATAAGGATTGGAAGGGAAAGGTGGGGCTCGTTCCCAATGTCCTTGAGGAGGTCGCTCCTTCCCCAGAAGAGACCTATGCGGTGATTTGCGGGCCTCCGATCATGATCAAATTCACCTTCCCCAAGCTGATGGCCCTTCGGTTTCCCAATGAACGAATCTTCACCTCATTGGAAAAGCGGATGAAATGCGGGATTGGAAAATGTGGCCGTTGCAACATCGGCCATCTCTATGTCTGTAAGGATGGACCTGTCTTCAGCTATGCCCAGTTAGCAAAATTGCCGAAGGATTACTAATGGCTATCTCTAAAAAAGTCATTCCGGCGAAAGCCGGAATCCAGAAATTCTTGATATGACTGGACTCCCGCTGGAGTTTATCCCGTGCTTGATACGGGACGGGAGTGACGAATCTTGAATAATTAGAGGTTTCCTAATGGCTTGATATCCGTTTTTGAAGAATAATTTGCGTTGACTTTTCTGCGGTTCTCCGGTAGATAATTAAAAATAAGGTTCTGAACTTATCCCGAAGGCGCTTAGTTCTTTATCTCTGAAAATGCAACTTCAGCCCTGTTTCCTGTAAGAATGGAGAGAGGGGAAAGTTCTAATATGAACCGGAGGACCTTTCTTAAGCTTTCGGCTCTCACTGGAGCAGCAGTAGGGCTTCATCAGATCACCCCACCCTCCTCTGTCGTCTCCGTCTCCCATCCCCCAAGAAAAAAACATGGAGCGTTTGAAGAGAAATGGGTGCCTACCTCATGTTTGGGCTGTTCTGGCCGTTGCGCCATAAAAGTCAGGGTCGTCAACGGCAGGGCTGTAAAGATCGTTGGAAACCCGTTTTCTCTGCTTTCTGATGGAAAGGTCTGCCCCAGAGCCCATGTCGGCCTTCAGATCCTGTATGATCCCGAAAGGATCGGCTCCCCATTAAAGAGAAGCAACAGGGAAAAAGGAAGGGGGATCGATCCCCAATGGAGTCCTATCTCCTGGGATCAAGCCCTTAAGGAGATAAAAGATCGTTTGAGGTCGTTAAGGGAAATTCATAAACCTCATCAACTTCTGATGCTGCATGGATTAAATTCAAAAAGCACAGAAGATATGCTCTTTCGCTTTGGAGAGGCTTTTGGGACCCCGAATATCGTCTCCGGAGATGGGCTTGATGGAGAGGCTGAAAAAACAGGCAACTGGATGGCTGACGGGCATCACGAATTCTCCGCTTACGATTTCGATCGAACGCAATACCTCCTCCTCTTCGGAGCGGATCTGCTCGAATCGGGCAGACCCCTCTCCCGTCTCTTAAGAAAATGGGGGAAGATCCGCCGTGAGAGACCCAGTCGCGTAAAAATCGTGATGGTCCACCCGAGGTACTCTGTCACCTCCGCCAAATCGGATGAATGGATCCCTATCTTTCCTGGAACAGAGGGAACCCTCGCCATGGGCATGGCATACGTCATCCTTCAAGAGAAGCTCTACGACAAAGCCTTTATAGAGCGCTGGACTGCAGGATTTGAAAACTATAAAAAGGTCGTCTTTCGATTTCCATTGGAGCAGGTCTCCACGATTACCGGCATCCCTTCTTATACGATTCAGAGATTGGCAAGAGAATTTGCCATGACGAAGCCTGCCATTGCCATAGGTGGAAAAGGAGCGTATGCTCTGCCTGAAGGCTCTTATCATGGGTATGCCATCCGCTGCTTAAATGGTCTGGTCGGAAGCATCGACATCCCGGGAGGGCTCCTTTATCAGGAGAAACCCAATTACAAGACAATTCCTCCCGTTGCTGAGGATCAAATTGCTAAAAAGGGGAGAAAGCGTCCTCTTATCCAACTTGGGGGATCTGAGAGATTCCCTTTTGCCAGGTCCGTTACAAACCAGGTGCCTGAATCCATCCTGAAGGATATTCCTTATTCGATTGAGATGGCCATTGGATTCAACTGCAACTTTATGATGACAGCCCCCTCAACAAAACGTTGGGAAGAGGCGATGAAGAAGGTCCCTTTTTATATCCACCTCTCACCCTTTGTGAGTGAGATGGCGCTCTATGCGGATATCCTTCTACCTACGACCACCTACCTCGAGGAATGGGGATATGAACACTCTTCCCCTGGAGCCGGTTTTGCAGAGATGAGGATCAAGCAGCCTGTGGTCCAACCCTATGGAGAGGCAAAATCTTCAACGGACATTCTTTTGATGCTGGCAAAGAGGCTGGGGGGAAGTGTTGAGAAATCGTTTACCTCCCTGGGGGAGGGCCATGAAGGGTTCGTTAAGCTCCGTACTTCCTCCCTGATGGACTGGAAAGATCTGCTTGCAAAAGGGGTCTGGGTCGGCCCGGAGTATCAGTATAAAAAATACGATCGAATTTTTAACACCCCTTCCAAGAGATTCGAATTCTCATCAGGAAACCTCGAGACCCTCATTGCAAAAAGCGGAAAGAGAGGGGAGCGCCAGAGAGAGGATCGCCATAGATATGATGCGGTCCGGTTTTTAGGAGAGAAGGAGAGCTATCCTTTCGTCCTCCATCCCTATCAACCTCTAATGGCTTTTGAGCATGGCAGTCAGAACTATCCATGGGCGCAGGAGATCTACCTTCCTCTACAGGGAACGGGCTGGGACACACCTGTTGAGATCAATAGCGAGACCGCCCGTCGACTGGGCATCCGGGAAGGGGATGAAATATGGGTGGAATCTCCCTTCTCCAAAATCAAGGCCAGGGCAAAGTGCTCCGAAGGCCTTCAACCCGAGGTGATTGCCATCCCCTCTGGACAGGGGCATTATGCTTATGGCCGATGGCAGAAGGGGATCGGGGTAAATCCAAACGAACTGATCGGTGTCGATTTCGATGGAATCAGCGGTCAGGCTTCCTATTTTAATACAAGGGTCAAAGTCTACAAGGCCTGAGGAAGAGAAGATGCCTAAATGGGCAATGGTCATCGATCTCGATAAATGCACGGGCTGCCAGGCCTGCATTGTGGCCTGCAAAGCGGAGAACAATGTGCCTCATGGTTCCCCTGAAGAGCAGAGGAGGAGAAGGGATATCTACTGGAATAAGATCATTGCCGTGACCCGAGGCAGATACCCGAAGGTCCAAACCGAACTCATCCCCATGCCCTGCATGCAGTGCGACCATCCTCCCTGTGTGACCGTCTGTCCGGCCAGGGCGACCTACCGAAGAGAGGATGGAATTGTCATTCAGAATTACAGAAGGTGCATCGGATGCAAATACTGTATGGTCGCCTGTCCGTATGGGGCAAGGAGTTTCAATTTCAGAAAGCAGGACGAAATGGAATATCACCGCCCCGATCTGCCCCCTGACCCTGGTTCCCGGGAGGTCTGGCCATTCCCGGTGAGAACTCAGGGTGTCGTTGAAAAATGCACTTTCTGTTTTCACCGGATTGACAGGGGAATCAGAGAAGGGAAAAGGATCGGAGTCGAAGTTCTGCCTGCCTGTGTCGAGGCCTGTCCGTCCTGTGCCATGGCCTTCGGAGATTTAGATGATCCTCAGAGCCCTGTTTCCATTGCCTTTGGATCCAGAACCGCATTTCGACTCCGGGAAGAGCTGAAAACGAATCCGAAAGTGATCTATCTTCCCAGGTGAGGTGGCCCATTCATGGAGAGAACTTATGTGACGATCGAGGGGAAATCAAGAGGCTACTATCTTCTTGTGACTTTGCTCGGACTGGGAAGCGTTTCTCTGTTGGTAAGCTTTATCGTTTCCTACCTGAAAGGCCAACAGGTATGGGGAGTCAGCAATATCATCCCCTGGGGACAGTTAATCATCTTTTATATATACTTCATAGGCCTCAGTGCTGGAGCCATCATCATCTCTTCCTTAAGCTATGTCCTGAAGTGGGATTTTTATAAACCGATCACCAGACTGGCTGTCTTCATGGGAATTCTTCTGATGCTGGGAGCCATGTTCTTCGTTTTCGTCGATCTGGGGAGGCCGGAAAAGTTTTGGCGGCTTTTCGGCTACTACTTCCTCAATAACATGACCTCCATGTTTGTGATCAATTCGATTTTCTATGTGGTGTACATGACCCTCATGGTCTTCTATCTGTGGCTGATCTTTGAGAATAAAAAGAAATGGGCCGCCATCGTCGGAACACTGGATGTGATATGGGCGATCTCTGTCCATATGGGGACAGGCGCCATCTTTGGCCTCATTGGAAACAGAGAGATCTTTTTCTCTCCCATCAAGCCATTCGAGTTTCTTGCCGCAGCCTTGACATCGGGAACATCTTTAATCATCCTGACCACCTTGGGGGTCTTTAAATTTACCGGAAGACATATCCGTCAGGATTTAATCCTTTCCCTCGGTAACCTCCTTTCCTGGTTGATTTACGTGCTCCTGGTGCTGGTCTTCGTCGACAAACTGACACATCTCTATTTCCCGGGCCGGGAGCCCGCCCTTTACCTGTTTGCAGGAAACTACTGGTGGCTCTTCTGGGTATTTCAGATCGGAATGGGAATCCTCATTCCCTTATTCCTCTTGATCTACCCACAGACCGGAAGAACGGTGAAAGGAGTCTCTTTCGCTTCCCTCTCTGTGATAATCGGAGTCTTCGGAGAAAGGGCCGCCTTGGTCATTCCAGGCACTGCCTATCCCCAGCATTTCTTCCCAGGTTTCATGGAAGGAATATGGGGCAAACCCGGAATTTTCCCGGTTACGGTTTGGGAATCCCTGTTATGTCTGGGTATCGTTTCATATATAGCCCTTCTTTTTGTCCTTGGTTTGAAGTTTTTGGAGATCCTGCCGGCCCAGGAAGACGAAGCCATAGTTGCTGTGGAGGGTTCAAACCCACTGCTGAAGAAAATGGGCTGATCCGATCTTCATTTCGTATGCCATTTTACGACGGGCATGTTGCAGGTCATCCATGTTTTGATCAGTGAGGAATGGAAGATGTCTCTGAGGGTAGCGGCCATTGCCATTGAGGTGATCATCCTGACAGCGATGATCTACTCTTTTTTTCTCGGGCTGAGGCTCACTCTCTCCGATTTAGGTCTTCAGCCCAAATACGAGGGGTTTCTCAAATTGGTGTTGACTACTTTGGGTATCTTCATTCTGACCTTTTTCATCGCACACTTGATCCTGTTTTACCCAGGGATTATTCCGTAATCTCAGAGAGTGAGGAAGAATTTGGATCCATCCAGTTTACACTTCTGGACAGCGCAGAAAGCCTTCATCGATGGTATCTTTCTTCCCATCCTCATCGGCTTCGGAGTCATCTTTCTCGGACTGATTGCCCTTTTTATCTTCATCTTCTGGAGAACCCATTATCGTTTATGGCTTCTGGGAAAACCCGAGCGCTGTTCTGGCCAGGTCCTGGAGAGAATAAAGACCTTACTTGCGGTAACATTCGGTCATGCCCGGTTCTGGAGAGAACCCTTACCCGGGACCATGCATTTTCTGATTTTTACAGGAACTTTTCTCGTCTTTTTGGGGAAAGGAATCAGGCTCTTCTCTTTTCTGACGGGATTGACCATACCCCCACAAAGCATCTATCTCGCCGCCTCCTTTCTCTCAGAATCAGGGGGTATTCTGGTTCTTTTGGGCGGAGGAATTGCCATTGTACGAAGATATATTTTCAGACCCTCCCGGCTTGATTCAAAGCCTGATGACAGACTGAAGTATATCCTGGGCTTCATCATCCTGATGACCGGTTATCTCGTTAAAAGCTACAGGATGGCCCTCACAGAAGGAACTCTTCCTCTGGATTCATATTTATGGGCTCCTGTCAGTACGGTGTTAGCCAATTTCATGCTCATTCAGTCTTCCGAGCCTTTAAATGATCTTCTCATCTGGCACCGCGTCTTGATTCACGCGATCCCCGCCACAATTCTTGCTGGCTACATGGTGGTGAGCCACTCCTCCCTTCAACACCTCTTTCTTTCCCCTCTCAATATCTACTTCCGTTCTTTGAAACAGAGAGGCGCTCTTGACCCCATCCCCGATTTTGAAGAGGCCGAGACTTATGGAGCGAAGGAGATTTTTGAGTTGACCTGGAAACAGCTATTGGATCTCGAAGCCTGCACGAACTGTGGAAGGTGCCAGGATCACTGTCCAGCGCATTTGAGCCAAAAACCTCTGTCTCCGAAGAAGGTCATTCAGGATTTGAAGGCGAACCTCCATAAAAGAGGAAGGTCCCTTCTCTGGGGAGGATCGGTTAAAAAGGAGTCGGACAACTCCATCAGCGGAGAGGTGGTCTCAGAGGATAGTCTCTGGGCATGCACCTTCTGTCTCAACTGCTCTGAGCAGTGTCCTGTCTTTATCCCTGCCTATGACAAGATTATCGAGATGAGGCGTTATCTCGTTCTCATGGAGACCCGTTATCCCTCAGAGCTTCGTGAGGTTTTTCGTAACATGGAGAGGAGGAGCAATCCATGGGGTGTAGAAAGGAAAATGAGATCAGATTGGGCGAAGGATTGGGGTGTCAAAACCCTCGCTGAAGATCCGGAGATTGAACTCCTGTACTACCCTGGCTGTTTCAAGGGATATGATGATCGAAATAAGAAGGTGGCCATTGCGATGGTGAAGATCCTGCGCAGGGTGGGAGTGAAATTCGGAATCCTGGGCAGCGAGGAAGGTTGCTGTGGCGATCCAGCACGACGCATCGGTAATGAATATCTCTATAAAATGCTTGTCGAGGCCAATATTGAGACCATGAAACGTTACCGGGTGAAGAAGATCCTGACCACCTGTCCCCACTGTTACAATACCTTAAAGAACGAATACCCCCAATTCGGAGGAGATTTTGAGGTCCTCCATCAGACGGAATTCCTCAATGACCTGATCCGAGAGAAAAGATTGAATATGGGGAGAATCGATCCAACCACGGTCACCTATCATGACTCCTGTTACCTCGGCCGTTACAATAATATATATGAACCTCCCCGAAAGATCCTCTCCTCCATTCCGGGTATTCAACTGAAGGAGATGGAAAGGTCACATTACCGGAGTTTCTGCTGCGGAGGGGGAGGAGGAAGAATGTGGATGGAGGAGCATCTCGGGAAAAGGATTAGCGAGATGCGCATTGAGCAGGCTATGAAACTGGGAGCTAAGGTGATCGCAACGGCCTGCCCATACTGCCTGACCATGTTAAGCGATGGAGTGAAAGATAAAGGGATGGAAGAGCAGGTAAAGGTGCTCGATATCGCTGAACTTCTGGAAAAGTCCCTTTCCTATGAACCCAAAAAGATTTGAAAATCGCCTCCCTTCTATTTTATAAATTAATACAAACGCATTAAATCTTTTGTAGGGCAACCCTTCAGGGTTGCATTAGACAAGGCTGAAGCCTTGCCTTACATGTAAAATAATTTTTGTGTTTGTATTAATTAAATTTTAAAATACGCTCAAAAAGAAAGGGTTGGATCATGGACTACATCAAAGAATTGATCAACATCGTAGGTGAAAAGGATGTAAAGACGGATCAGATCGAACGGCTCTGCTTTTCAAGGGACATGTCTGTCCATGAAGGCATTCCCGATGCAATCGTCTTTGCGAAGACGACCGAGGAGGTGTCAAAGATTCTCAAGTTTGCCTCTGAAAACGATATCAAGATCATCCCCAGGGGATCCGGAACCAGCACGACCGGCGCGGTTCTGGCCTGTTTCGGGGGTATCATCCTCGATGTGAGTCGGATGAATAAGATCATAGAGGTTCAGAAAAAGGATGGCTATGCCGTCGTGGAGCCAGGGGTCATCTGCCAGCATTTGAACAATGCCCTTGCTCCCACCCATTTCTTTCCTCCCGATCCCGGAAGCGCCGCCATCGCCTCCATCGGTGGAATGGTCTCCACCAATGCGAGCGGCAACCGTGCAATCAAATATGGCGCAACCAAAGACTACATTATGGGATTGGAGGTTGTCCTCGCGGATGGAAGGGTGATGAGAACAGGTTCGCTCGTTCCCAAAACCTCTTCGGGATATGATCTTGCCCATCTCTTCTGCCGGGCCGAGGGAACCCTCGGGGTGATCACAGAGATTACGGTGAGAGTCCTTCCTATGCCCGAATATATCGCCTTTGCCCAGTCCAGGTTTCCTTCGGTTGAAGATGCAGGCAAGGCGGCGGAAGAGATCATTACCTCTGGCATCCCTCTTTCTTCTTGCGAAATTCTGGACAGACTCTCCATCGATGTAGTCAACAAGGCCATGGGTCTCAACATCCCTGACAATGTGGAATGTATCCTGTTTATTGAGATCGATGGAAACAAGCAGGCAGTCAAAGAGAACATCCAGAAGATCGATCGAATCTCAAAGGAATGTAATGGCCTCGGCAATCAGTGGGATGATGATCCGGCAAAACGTTTAAAGATGTGGGCAGGTCGCCAGGGTCTTGTCCCTTCTCTATCGAAGATCAGAAGAGGCGCAAAGCTGATCCCCTTTGTAGAGGATTTTGGCGTTCCCATGTCCAAGATCCCGGAAACGATACGGGAGCTCCAGAAGATTCGGGATAAATACGATTTCCCCATTCCCATCTTTGGACATATCGGTGACGGGAACCTCCATGCCACCCTGATCATCGATGGCCGGAATAAGAAGGAATGGGAAAAAGTGAAACCCATCGCTCAGGAGTTCATTGACCTCACTTTAAAATTTAAAGGAACCCTGACAGCGGAACATGGAATCGGCATGGCCAAGGCCTCCTTTATCCATAAAGAGTTGGGCTTAAGCCATGAGGTGATGAAAACGATCAAGAAGGCATTAGATCCGAAGAATATACTCAACCCGGGCAAAATGGGTTTTGATGATCCCGTCAAAGATATTTTCGACCCCTTTACATATAAAGAATTTGTGGAGACTCCGGACCAGATCAAGAGCTTCGGGCAGGCGGCCGATAACGAGATCTTTGCCTGTATCAATTGTGGGTTCTGTCGGGCAGGCTGCACGGTCTTTGCCCGCACGGGCCTCGAATCGGAGAATGCCCGTGGAAGGGTCATCCAGGCTTACTATATGATGAAAGGATTGCTGGAACCTTCCAAAGAGGTGGCGGACAAATTCTATCTCTGCACCACCTGCCTCAACTGTAAGGCGACCTGCCCTGCCGGCGTGGTCGTCTCTGAGATTGTGGAAGCCGGGCGCCGGAAACTGGTCGAGGCCGGATTCCTTCCTGAAATCCATAAGACATTGATGGAGAATCTGAAGGCAACCGGAAATCCATTTGGAGAACCGAGAGAGAAACGGACCGATGTCTATCCGTCAACTTTCCAACCTAAGAAGGGGCCGGTCGATACGCTCTTCTTTCCCGGGTGTGTTGCCTCCTATCAGGATATCAACATCGTGCCCAATCTCATGAATATCTTTGACAGGGCCGGTGCCTCCTACACCGCCCTGGGAAAAGATGAAAACTGCTGCGGCTATATCTCCTATCTGGTGGGGACGGAAGAATTCAAGGAGGTGGGCAAGAAGAATCTTGATGCCTTCTCAAAAGTTCAGCCCAAGCAGATTGTAACCACCTGTGCGGGTTGCTATAAGACCTTTAAAGAGATCTACCCCAAGCACCTCTCCTTCAACACACCGGTGCTTCATGCGATCGAATATCTCGATCAGTTGATTCAGGATGGGAAGTTGAAGTTCAAGAATGGAAACCCGATGAAGGTGGCCTACCATGACCCCTGCGATCTGGGCCGCCACCTCAACATCTTCGAGCCTCCAAGGGAATTGATCAAAAAAGTTCCCGGAGTCACGCTGATCGAATTCAAAAATAACCGTTTGCTGGCCAAATGTTGCGGTGGAGGCGGCGGGATGAAGGCATTCAACACCGAACTCTCAGGCGAAATCGCCTATCAGCGCATGCTTGAGGCTCTGGAAGTTGGAGCGGACACGGTTGTCTCAGCCTGCCCGGCCTGCAAGGCCAATCTCCAGCTCGCCGCTGCAAGGCTCCGAAAGGAGAAAAAAGGCCGCCTCAAGGTGATGGATATTACGGAACTGGTGGGAGAAGCACTCGCCTAAAACGCATGAAACAGGTTGAGGTTGAGAATTTCTTAACCTAAACCTTAGCTGACAACGTTCAAGACATCGTTCATTAAATTAACATTCAGGACATCGTTCACATTCAAACGGTTAAAGCTGTTAAACGTTTTGATATACCTGAGGTATAAGTTTTATTCGGTTTGTCATTCCGGACTTGAT
>VGRU01000022.1 GCA_016875255.1 Deltaproteobacteria bacterium | reverse complement strand
TCTCCGGGGAAATCTGGGACAACTTTTTTATGGATGACACCTCTTTGTGTTTAATCGAATTTTGAAGGTGACCCCCAAACTCCTTCTTTGGGATGAAGCCGTCCTTCCCTTCCTAAACCTCGTCTGCAGTGACTGTAACAGCGAAGGGGACTCCCAGAAGCTCAAAATGTTTCTGCCCGCAACGAACCTTATCGGCCTCCATTGTACGCAATTTCAGGAAGTCCCTAGTTCCTTTAGTCTCACGCACCAGGTAAAGCACCTGACCGTCGTGCTTAAGGATGGCCCAATCGGGATTGTATTGGCCAACCGGAGTATCGATTTTGAACCATTCTGGTAATTTCACAAAGAGTTTGATGTCTTCGCGCTCGTCCAACCGTCTGGCAAACTCACGTTCTACCTCGGACTCGTAGACGACATACTCGTACACCGACTTTTTAACCTGAAGAGCTGTAAGATAGTTGATGAGCTCTTCGTTTTTGAAGAGCATCATTTCCCACTCTGCTTCCGATCCTGACCCTGGAATACGCTCATACTTGATCCCGTCCACCAAGAGTCGATGCAGTTCATGCTTCAGGATCGCCGCAACTGCATCCATGAAGCGCTGGGGGTCAATGAAAAACTCGGACAGCCTCCCTGATTCCTTGAGAATACGGACCAGGGTAGAACGAGTCAGTTCCGTCTCGTTTTGTAGATAGGCCAGAATGTCAGGCAAAGGGCGGCTGCCGTAGGAAACATGCTCCTCTGCAACGCTGATGGCAGTGGCGCTCACCCCTCCCTTGGTTACACCGATCTGTCCAGCGCTAATATAAATCTTGGCTGGATCGATTCTTTGCATCTGTTTTAGAGCATCTACCGCACGTTGCATTAATACCTCCGTTTCAAACTCCACCCGGTAGGTGGTCTTGGGCTTTATGCGTTCCCAGAGAGCCTGAAACTCGGGGCTGAGCTGAACTTCTTTGCGAAGACGGTTGGAACCTTCATCTCTGTCTTTTCGGATATGACGTTCGATCTGGTATGTCGCCAGCAAGTCAACGACCGCCGGTGCAAGGTCTCGGTGTTCCTCCGGCAGTTCGATCTTGAAATCTTTACGCTTTGGGTCAAACGCAGGTTGAATCCGCCCATCAGCATCCAGCATTTTCTGCTCTACCAGTGCAGTTTGGATGGCCTTGGCGGCCTGCTGGCCGATGGGCCGCTCTTCCCCATCCACCACCCTGATGATTCTGGCCAGAGCGGTAAGCGGTACCTTGCCGAAAGTTACGCCACAGTCCTCCTCGTATTCAGTCTGAAGAGCGCGTGCAAAGTCTTCGTAACTTTCATTTGCAACAACAAACAGTTTGTTGACTGATTCATCGAATACGCGCAAACCATTCTGGTCGACCGGTAGCCGCAGACCGCGACCGATCTCCTGGCGTTTCTTTACGATGCTCACGCTTTCATTGAGCGTGCAGATCTGGAAGACGTTGGGGCTGTCCCAACCTTCACGCAGAGCTGAGTGGCTGAAGATGAAACGCAAGGGTTCATCAAATGATAACAAGCGCTCCTTGTCCTTCATGATTAGGTTGTAAACGTCATCGTCTGCCTGCGTGCTGCGAGTTTCGCTGGAGTCCTTGAATATGCCTTTCTTGTCCTGGGCGAAATAGCCATTATGAAGTCGCTCAACAGGTAGTTTGAGCCAATCAAGCTCACAGTAGCGTTCCTCTTGTGCTGCCTCAGCGAGCAGGATCTCAAAAGACTCTGCAAATTTCCCCTTTACAGGCTGACCTGATTGGTCATAATCCCGATAGTTCGCCACACGATCGATAAAGAAGAGGCTCAACACCTTAATTCCTCGTTCCCGTACTTGCAATTCTTTTTCCAGGTGCTTCTTTATGGTGTGTTTGACTTGTACCCGCCATAGGTCTTCACGAAGACCGCCCATCTCCTCGCCCATCCGGAGCAGGCGTCCGTTGTTAAATCGCAGGTACTCGTTTCCCGGTTCTGCATTGATCTCGGTGACTGCAAAGCCATCCTTGTAACAGGACCGGTCATTAGAAAGCACGTATAGATCTGCCCCGTTTTTAACGGTCACCGGTTTTTCCTTCGGGCCCTGGGGGGTCTGAACGTGGATACGCAATTTGGCCTTGATGCCGTTTTTGTAATCGATCTTCTCCACCCTTACAAAAGCATCGTTCATGCCTCCATCTACTCTTGCGCTGGCCACCACGATTTGCTTGACCAGCTTGAGTTCAAAGGCCCGCACCGGATCAAGCCGATAGACCAGGTTATATGGATTGCGGTGGGTGGCGGAATAGCGCAGGGTACAGAGGGGATTGAGCGCCTTTATAGCTTCCTGGGCTTTTTCGGTGGAATCCACACTCTGGGGTTCATCGATGATTACGATAGGGCGGGCTGCCTGAACGAACTCGATGGGCTGTCGGCCAGAGAGCTTGTCGCTTTCCTTGTAAATGACATTGCTCTTCTGCTCTTCCTCGGTTCCCATGAAGTTCTTACGGAAAGCATCAATGTTGATAACCAATATTTGAAGGGTGTTGCTGACAGCGAACTGACGAAGCCGATTCACCTTCTTAGCATCGTAGACAAAATACTCATAAGGGAGGTTGTTATATAGCGCCCGGAAATGTTCACGTGTGATCTCAATATTCTTAAGCACACCTTCACGAATGGCCACACTGGGAACCACAATGACGAATTTCTGGAAACCGTAGCGGCGCGACAGCTCAAAAATAGTGCGCAGGTAAACATAGGTCTTGCCAGTACCGGTTTCCATTTCGATTGAAAAGTGGGGACATCGGCGAGGGGCATTCACTCCGGCATCAAAAAGTTCCCAGGCCTGAAGGGAGGCATCTGGGTCTACTACCTCTATATCGTTTTCTCCCTGGACCTGACGTGTATTAGCGAGCAATCTCTCTTCGGCAAGAAGCAGGCGGTTTCCCACACCCAGTTCAGTCCGGGTCTGTCCTGTAAAGAGACCTACCATCCCTTCTACATGGATAACGGAGTATTCTGGCGCACCCTGGGGCTGGCCTTCAAAAAGGTCTGTAACTGCCGCCACTGCATTAAGCTGGTATTGCTGGTTGGGATCGAATTGCAGTCTCATCATAGCTTTAAAATCGTTTAGGTCTTATCATCCCGTCGGGTTTCAAGCAGCATCGCCCGTTCGCGGTCCAGCTCAGATTTCAATTCTTCTTCACTGGGCAGGTAGAGGCGGTATTCGGATGCAAAGAGCTGTTCGCTTCCCTTGAGCACCGAGTAGTGGACAATAGTTTTATCCTTCTGGGAACACAAAATAAGCCCGATAGTCGGGTTGTCATTTCCCTGCCGAACCCTATCATCGAAGAGCCGGACATACATATCCATCTGACCGATGTCCTGGTGTGTCAGATTGCCGGTTTTCAGGTCAATAAGGATGAAACACTTCAAGCGGAAATGGTAGAAAACGAGATCAACGAAAAAATCCATTGTCTCGGTGCTTACCCTGTATTGCCGGCCAACAAAGCTGAAACCCCGCCCCAGTTCGAGGAGAAATTGTTGGAGGTTGTCCAGAAGGGCTTTTTCCAGATCCTTTTCCAGAAAGGTTTGAGATGGCAACCCGAGAAACTCGAAGACGTAGGGATCTTTGAGGGTATCAGCAGGCCGAAGAGCAGTTTCGGAGGAGATCGTTCGCGCCTCTGCCTGAACTGCTTCACGATCTCGGCTGGCGAGGAGGCGTTCGTAATAGTGGGAACTTATCTGCCTTTCCAGTGCACGAGAACTCCAACCCGCTTCTGCGGCCTCCCGCATATACCAGTCACGGGCCTGGGGATTTCCCACCCGCAACAACAGACGGTAATGGGTCCAGCTCAGCTCAGGACGGAGAAAGCTCATTGTCGGAATTGGTGATTTCTCGTTTGAAATCGTTAGCTTTGACACCTCCCGAGATTCGGTACGCACTGCGTCCCGTTTTTCCGGAAAGTCGGCAGATTCGGCACTCACTGCGTGCCGAATTGGGAAAGTCAGAAAAAACTGTCGCATATTGCGTAGATTCCGTTCATCAAACCCTTTTCCGTACTCCTGAGTAAGCCGCCGACCAAGCTCAGGGATGAGCTTCGTACCGTATATCGCCCGACTCTCTCCCCCTTGTTCTTCCTCCAGGATCAGGCGACCAATATGCCAATAAGTTTCAACCATGGTTTGATTCACGGCGCGTGCAGTACGTCCCCTCGCCTGTTCCACCAGGGTTCGTATTTGCTCAAACAGAATCATCCGCTCTTCATTCATGGTTATACCGTCTTAAAACTCGTGACACCCTTGGTCTTGAAAATCTGAACGGCGTTGGCCTTCAGTTGGTCATTACCAGTAAACCCTTCGTCCAAGCAAACTACGCGCTCGGGTTTCTTCTCTGCCATAGCACGGATCAGTTCCAATGTCAGGTTGCGTTCAAGGCAGATGAAAAGTGCACCACCCGCCGCGCTAAAAACCGTTTTCCCTTCCATGATAAGTCTTTCCAGTGGCGTGGTCAGGGTAAAGCCACTTTTCAGGAGTATTTCATAAAGGATGTCCTCAGGTGTGCGACCCTTCTGGATATGGTCAATATGTAGATCGAGTTGTTGCTTCAGTGCTGTTACATCACCGGTTGGTAAATTGGCGTTCCACACCTTAAAGTTAGATTCGGCGAGTTTGAAAACCCGGAAACCACGGTCCTGCTTTTGCCCCCCATGTAGCGAAAGTTTCCCTTCATCTTCTGAATTCAGCTTCTTAATGACTCGGCGAACTCGCTCTTTGCAGATGTCAGAGATGGTTGGGTAGTCCTCTCGGCCCGTTGGTTCAGGAAGTTGGACAAGAATAAACTTGCGGTTACCACCATCCTGCTTGTCCACCTCGAAGCCAGCTTGAGCGGTGCTACCCGAGCCAGCAAAGAAATCAAGAATGATGTCATTTGGCAGCACACCTGCAAGCGAATACATATGTTTTATCAATCCGACCGGTTTTGGTGTGTCAAAAGGCAAGTTGCCCGAGAATAGAGTCTTGAGCTCTGCTGCCGCATCCCTTGTTGTGCCCACCTCCTTACCGAATAGAATTGTCTCAGGGGTACGCCCTTCCACGTTTTTAAGATATATCTTGCGAATAATTCGAGTCTCATCTAAAGAGAAAACGATCTCTCCTGTTTTTATCTTCTGTTGAATTGTTTCATTGCTCCATCGCCACCCATTGGGAGGCGGTTTGATTGTCTTTCCGGAAGGAGTCGTGATTTCAAAGATAAGATTTGGGCGATATAATGCATTCCTCACATCGCCCGCGCGCCATGGACCGTTGGGGTCGTTATCAGGATTTGAGTAGTTTCTGTTGTGTTCCTCTGTTCGCTCCAGATCGCGAAGCACGAAAGCTTCACTTTTTTGGTATACAAACACATAATTATGATGGACGGAAAAGATACCCGAATAACCCTTTGGTTGTAAGCTGTGCTGCCAGATACAAGTGGCTACGAAATTCTCCTCACCAAAAATTTCATCGCACAGTTTTGAGAGATTTGATATTTCATTGTCATCAATCGATATGAATATTACCCCATCCTCTCTCAACAGGTTCCTCGCCAAATAAAGCCTCGGATACATCATGTTGAGCCACTTGGAATGAAAACGCCCATCTGCCTCTGTGTTAGTGTTGAACTTTTTCCCCTGCGTATCCACCTGGCCGGTGTACTCCAGATAAGTCTGCAGGCTTTCGGTGTAATCGTCTGGATAGATGAAATTGTTACCGGTGTTGTAGGGAGGATCGATGTATATCATCTTTACTTTGCCGATATAGGACTTCTGCAGGAGTTTGAGAACCTCCAGATTATCGCCATCGATTATCATGTTTTCCGTTGTATCGAAGTTGATGCTCTCCGCTGGACAGGGCCGTAGCGTCCCAATGCTCGGAGATTGGATCGCCTTGAAGCAATCTGCTTTACCTGGCCAGTTCATCCCGTAGCGCTCCTTACCGACATCAACTGTTTCTCCAAGGGCGAGCTTTAGACGTTCAAGGTCAATCTTTCCGCCTTCGGTCCGAATCTCCGGGAAGAGCCGCAGCAATTCTTGTTTCTTGTCCTCGGCAATATCGTGAGATCTAAGGTCAAGTTTTTCAGGTTCATCCATTGTTTTTTCCTCTTTAAGGGAATCTCTAATAATTCCAAATTCGTCACTCCGGTGAAAACCGGAGTCCAGGAATATGTTTTTGGTTCCCGACTTTAGTCGGGACGACGTCTGGATTCCGGCTTTCGCCGGAATGACATTTTTAGAGGTGGCCTTATTTCATAGTTACACAACTTGCCACCGCAGAGTGAAGAGTGTTTCCTGTTCTGTTTTCTGCTCCAACCGACGGCTCACCTCGTCCAGAAGTGCATCTTTCTGTCGGTCTATTTCGCGGCTCGCTTCATCGTAACTGCGCCAGGCTTCATCCCGCTTCGTTTCCAGTTTTCGCAATTCCCTTTGACGTTCCAATTTTTCCGGCAGATTGGGTGCCAAACGTGCAGCCTTTTTAGTCTCTTTGATTTCCTGGTCCAGTTCCTCCAACTCTGTCTTGAGCCCCACTCGACGGTCTTCGGCCCAACGGTCGAGCTTTTCCATTTCTGTATCGAACCAGTAACCATTTTTAGCGGCAAGCGCATCGAGTAGTTCCTGCCTGCGCAGACTGGTGGCCTCTCCAAGAGCATTTATGGTTCTCTCGGGAACATCGGTGCCGCTCTGTTCTTTGCCGGGTAGATCAAATAAGCGGCGACACTCAGCCTCGTCCAGAGTTCCACCATTATCAGTTATGCCGGTGAAGATAACGTGATCTTCCGATTCTAAGGCGCTAACGCTGAAACGGGAACAGCAGAGCCACCCGCTTTGGTTCACCAGACGCTCAAGGATGGCGATTTTTTTATTGCTGCGGGAATAGTCAAAAACGACTTCACCGGGTGTAACCGTCAGGGCCATACCCCATTCCAGGACACGACGGGCAAGTGGGTGCCCCACTCGATACGTATTGGCATCTTCCACATTCTTACCCATGCGATAAGGTCCAGGATGAATTGTTTCTCCCGGGAAGGGATTCCGCTCCAACATGAAGCTATAGTCTCCGTCCTCAAATCTGGCATAGGGCGCTAATAAGTATCGGGTGAGGAGCCAGAGCCGATCATTAAATCGGTCAAGAAAGTCATGACTCTGAATGCGTACCTTCTCAACTACTTCCTGGTCAAAGTTATCGAGGAGTTTTTCACGGGCGTCACGTTGACCCTGGTCGATCTCGGCCTCCAGTTCCTGTTGAAGTTGGTCGAACTCGAACTGGATCTGCTCCGGGGTGCGGCACTTCTGATAAATTGATGCGATGCGCCTTTCGAAATCGACTCCTGACTCCACTGCGCCCAGCACTTCGTCGCTTGCACCGAATACACCGCTAAACAGACGGAATTTTTCGTCCAGCAGTTCGTAGACCCGCTGGTCGGCAGCGTTGTTCTTATTGAGGAAGTTGACCACCACTACGTCGAACTTCTGGCCGTAGCGATGGCAGCGGCCGATGCGTTGCTCAATGCGCTGGGGGTTCCAAGGCAAGTCGTAGTTCACTACCAGATTGCAGAACTGTAGGTTCATGCCCTCGGCGGCGGCCTCAGTGGCGATCATCAAGGCTGCTTCATCGCGGAAATGATCTACCAGGGCGGCCCGCATATCCGCGCTGGGCGATCCGGAGATTCGGTCAGTGCCCGCATATTTTTCCAGCCAGCGACGATATATCTCCCTCGATTTTGGGTCATTGTTAGAGCCATTAAAAAGCATGACCCTTCCCGTAAACTCGGTCGCTTCAAGGATGCGGAAGAGATACTCCTGGGTACGGCGGGACTCGGTGAAGATGATGGCCTTCTGCTGGAGGGTAGCTGCACCTTGATTCTCTTGCGCTTCAACGGAAACGGCAAATCCGCGACGTAGGGCGGTTAAGAGCACCTCTCCCTTGGAGTTTTTGATGATAGATTTAGCCAGTGTATGAAATTCCTTGAGCCTTGCCATTTCCTGCTTCATTTCAGCGATCTGTTCCGGTGTAAAACGTGGTTTGCCGGTTACTGTCTCACCGTTTTCCTCCTCTTCCCATTCGTCGGCCAGTTCTTCGAGCTCTTCCCAGTCATCAGCCAATTCTTGTGGAGGGGTATCAACTGCCTCAGCCCGGGCAGCCGCGGTTTGTAGCTTTCGGGCAAGTCCCTCCAAGGTGTCGGAAATGGCGAAAGTGGATGAAGCCAAGAGTTTTCTCAGAATAAGCGTCATGAGTGTGCGCTGGCTAACGGGCAATGCGTAGAGCGTGGGCTGCTGCAAGTAGTCCGAAAGGGGATCATAGAGCCGCTGTTCCTCGGGTGTGGGAACAAACTCTTGCACAAGGGCGTGGCGATTCGTGTATTTGACATATTCCAATACTCGTTTGCGCAATGTGCGTTTACAGATTGGCTTCAAGCGTTCCTTCAGCTCGTTGAAATCAGTTTCGTTTGCAAGCCGAGTGAATCGCGCCCGGTAGGTCTTGAAATCACCAAAGGCATAATCATCAATGATGCTGACCAAACCGTAAAGTTCCAACAGGGAATTTTGGAGAGGCGCAGCGGTCAACAAAACCTTTGGAAAGGTCGCAACAGCCTGCTTGATGGCATTTGCGATCTTATTGGAGGGCTTGTACACGTTGCGGAGGCGATGGGCCTCATCAATCACAACCAGGTCCCACGGAGTTTGGCGAAGATAAGGCTCTTGCTTTCGGGCAAACTGGTATGAACAAAGCACGATGGCCCCTTGCTGAAAAGGGTTCAAGTTACCGGAGCGGATACAATCATTGAAAGACCGGTTTTCAAGGATGACCGAAGGAAGATAAAACTTGTCAGCCAGTTCCTGACTCCACTGTTTGCGCAGGTTTGCTGGTACGATTACCAGGAGCCGCCGTTTGCGTTCAGCCCATTTCTGGGAAATAAGAAGCCCTGCCTCGATTGTTTTCCCCAAACCCACTTCATCGGCAAGAATAGCTCCACGGGAGAAGGGGTTGCGGAAGGCGAATAGGGCCGCTTCTATCTGATGGGGATTGAGGTCCACCTGTGCGTCGGCAAGCACCGCGGCAAGCTTCTCAACACTGTCGGAGGCGCAGCGTCGGGTGAGATCATGTGCAAAGTATTTAGCATGGTAGTCGGTTTGCTGCATTTGGACCTTAACTTTAGATCACCTAAGCCTCATGCTATCATTCTGGGTCAGGGACATCCTTTCACAAACCTCATTCACCTTCACCTTTCAATTTTTCCGGTGTGCTTTCCTCAAGCCATAGCTTACAAATATTTTTCCACCCGATCCTGCGCCATTTCTTAAATGCCACCTTCAACTCGTTCAAGTCCTTCGCTTCCAGAATATCTTTCTGGGCAGATTTTAAATCTTCAAGAGATGCAATCGCCGGCATATACTACCCCTATAACCGTGATTCGTGGTTCGTGAAATTTGTGAGAGTTAAAACAAAAGCTCATTCGCGTCTTTATAAAAACTCCGGATGGTTTTTCTTAAGCCAATTCATTACCTCATCTCTTAAATCCTTAACGAACTCAATCAGCTCATCCACATCCGACTCCGAAGCCCCGCCTACCTCATCGTATTCCACGATATTACGTTTCTTGCGGCAGTCGTCAAGATACTCGGCATCCGCTTTCTTTGCTTCGCCCAAAATCTCAGGAAGAGATGCCAGTGTCCGGTAATGCTGCAATTCATGAGCTGGCCGGTATCCCTCGGCGGAAAGTAGAATCCTACAGAGCCTCAACACAGCATTGTATGCAATACCGAAACGCCAGTCCGAAGAGATATCCCCTTGGGCATCCTTGAGATCACGCTCCACAATGCTTAAAAGACTACTGATTTCCCTTCGGCTTGTCCGATGGGGCTTCAGCCATCCGTTACCTGCCCATTGCTTCAAGCTCACACTGGGATCCTATGACGAACAATTTGGGAGCCTCCATAACGCTGGAGACAAAATGCTCCTTCGCTCGAATACGCTTCTGAAGCTCCTCCTCGCGTAAGACGTGTGGATTAACCTCGCGCCCAATTTTTTCTTCGACCCCCGACAATAACCGAGAGAGGTCTCGCAATCCGAGTTGGCCGATCACCATCAAATCCACATCGCTGCCGGCTTTTTCCTCTCCACTAGCAATGGATCCGAACACAAAGGCCAAACGGATCCTCTTGTCCGTGAGCGCAGACTTCAGCACATCAGAAAGGCCTGAGGTCTTCAGCACCAGATTACGAATCTCAGGATAAAGAGGATTTTCGGTTTTTGCACGGTAGTACACACGATTACTATCTCTCCGGCTCTGAACGAGGTCCAGTCGGACCAGTTTACGCAGTTCCTGTCGAAGGGTGCTGTCGTTCAGACCTGACCGGCGCTCAATTTCCCGAACATGAAGCTCTTCTCCAGTCCCACCAAGAAGAAGCCGGAATATCTCTGCGCGCGCTCGCGATGAAAGAAGTTCGGCCAATCGGTTCATATTGCGTGTTTATACCACGCAATTGCGTGGTTTGTCCACTCATTTTTTAAAGTACAATCAAAGATCAATGAAATTATAAGCTTTTTGGAGGCCTCAAGTCTTCTGCTCCATCACGGTGGCGATGTGGCGGACCATCTGTCGATGGACATCGAGGAAGATCTCGGGAGAGAGGAAGTAGTCGGGGTTCACGTCATAAAAGGAAGAGATCAACTTTTTTGCGGCGGCATCGATATCGCGGGTGGAACGATAGGCCTCTTCCATCTCGGCTCTCTTCCTTTTAGCCATCTCGATCGTCAATGGAATGAATTTCCTGGCCTCCTCGCCGATCACATATCCGTAGTGATCGGCGCAGTAGTTTTCCACTTCGAGGTTTTTTAACCGCTCAAGCCCCTCCTGATACAGGGTGAAGTTCGAGTTCCCGGAAGTGACGATCGTCTCATCGAAGGGAATGCCTCCCCCATCCGTAGGAAAGAGCGCTTTTAGCTTTGGCACGTAGGCCGCAATACAGCACGATGAATGGCCCGGGATCTCAAGAATTGAAACCTCTATGCCCCCGAGATCGATCCGGTCGCCTTCCCGGACCGTTCTTCCGGAAACATCATCCCTCCACTCAAGGTCGTATTCCGAATAGATCTCCTCTTTCCTCATCCTTTTTGCCACATTCCGGCTGAACTCATTGATCGTGACGATGGCCTTCTCCATCTTGAGGATCTCCCAGGCCCTTTCGGAGGCACAGACTTCAATGTCCGGGTGTCTCCGTTTGAAAAAAGGGATGATTCCCACATGATCGAAGTGGGAGTGAAGGATCAGGATCTTGTTGATCCTGCTTTCGTCGATTCCAAATTTTTTGAACTGTTGAAGGAGATCCGGGACGATGTAGCTCATGCCCCCGCTTACAATCATAGAGCCATCTTTCCCCTCCAGGAGATAGACCCCTGTTTCCTTTTGGCCTAAAAACCAGATTCCCTTTCGAACCTTTCCCGGTTTCCGAACTCTCATTCGTTTTCTTCTCCTCCTTCATGGCAATGAACCAAATATAACAAAAAAGAGAGGGTTGTGGCAATTGTATGAAAGAGGAATATACTCCACCCCCACCCCAATCCCAACCCTCCTCCTGAAGAGACTGTGTCGTAATTCCGTTCATGGTTCGAGAACCTCACCACGAACGGAAAACGACATATTAAAAATCAATGAGTTAGCCGTTCGTCCTGAGCATGTCGAAGGGCGAATGGCTAATTGCGACACAGTCTCGAAGGGGAGGGTAATCGTTACGCGCTTCGCGCAATTCCTCCCCTTTCAAGGGGGAGGTCAGGCCGCCGGCTCGGAGAGCCTCTGGCTCGGAGAGAGGGGGATGGGGGATTTGTCGGAGTGCCCCTTGTGTCCAGCGACTCCACTTATGGGTAAAGATCAGTTTAGGTTAAGGGGGGATGAAGGGGGATAGTGCCCTCACAAAAGCCGGAAGAACCCCAAAAAAAAAGCCCTATGCTCTTGTGAGACATAGGGCCCCGGATTTTTCCTATGAGATTGTTATTTCTTTTTTTCTTTTGAGGGTTTTTCCTTTTGTTTTTCTTTTTCTTCCTTTTTGACCTTTTTCTCTTTTCCTTTTTCCTCGGCTTTCTTTTCTTTCTTCTTAGGGGTCACTTTTCCGAGGACTTCTTTTGCCTTCTCGACGGTCGATTTCTTCTTCTCTTCCACCGGAGAATAGGAGACCAGCTCCACGAGAGAGAGGGGCGCGCCATCTCCCTGGCGCCATCCCATTTTATAGATACGGGTGTATCCGCCTTCACGGTCCTTCATCTTCGGAGCGATCTCATCAAAGAGTTTCTTCACGATGGTCTCGTTGCGAAGACGGGCAAAGGCCAGCCTTCTGGCATGGAGGGTATTCTTCTTTGCCAGCGTGATGATCTTATCCGCCAAGATTCGAAGCTCTTTGCCCTTGGCAAGAGTGGTTCTAATCCGCTCATGCTGAAGAAGCGACACCAGCATGTTTCTGAACATCAGCTCCCGGTGCTTGGTATGTCGACTTAATTTTCTTCCTGAAACTCGATGCCTCATCCTTTTCTCCTATTCCGTCGCCTCTGATTCGATCTCCTCTTTTCCCTCTGCATTCTTGTGAGGCCAGCTGTCTATCTTCATCCCCAGGCCGAGCCCCATCTCCAACAGAATCTCTTTGATCTCGTTGAGGGATTTTCTGCCGAAGTTTTTGGTGGCGAGAATCTCGGCTTCCGTCTTCTGAACGAGGTCTCCGATAAGCCTGATGTCAGCATGCTTCAAACAGTTGGCCGATCGGACAGAAAGCTCTAATTCATCCACACTCCGGAAGAGATTTTCATTCAATTTTTCCATATCCCCCTGATGCTCTTGAACCGTGATCTCCTCTTCTTCTCCTCCTTCCTCAAATGTGACGAAGATCGAGAGTTGATCCTTCAGGATCTTGGCGGCATGGGCAATGGCTTCCTCCGGGTTGAGGCTTCCATCCGTCCAGACTTCGAAGGTCAATTTGTCATAGTCGGTGATCTGGCCCACCCTTGCGTTGGTCACCGCATAGTTGACCTTCTTAATGGGAGAGAAGATGGCATCCATGGGAATCGTCCCGATGGGTTGATTCTCATCCCTGTTTCGCTCTGCCGGGATATAACCCCTGCCCATCTTAACCACCATCTCCATCGAAAGCTTGCCATCCCTGGAGAGCGTGGCGATGGGGTGATCAGGGTTGAGAATTTCCACGGCATCACCCGTGAGGATATCGCCTGCCTTTAAGACACGGGGGCCTTCTGTCTTGACGCGAATCGTCTTCGGGCCCTCCGTATGGAGCTTCAGCCTCACTTCTTTGAGATTTAAAATAATCTCCGTGACATCCTCTTTCACGCCGGGGATTGCTGAAAATTCATGGAGCACGCCGTCAATCTTAACCGATGTGAGAGCCGCCCCCTGCAGGGATGAGAGGAGAATCCGCCGGAGAGAGTTTCCAATCGTGATACCGAAGCCCCTCTCAAATGGCTCAGCCGTGAACTTCCCGTAGAAGGGGGTTAAGGTTTCTTTCTCCGCTTCTAATCGCTTCGGTCGAATAAGATCTTTCCAACTTTTATAAATCATATTACCTCCCTTTTCTTAAAGGGTTGATAGAGAGTTACTTTGAGTACAACTCGACGATCAATTTCTCCTGAATGGGAAGAGTGATATCCCCCCGGACAGGCAGGGCCTTGATGTTCCCTTTCATCTGTTCTTTTTCCAATTCCAGCCATTGGGGGACGCCCCGTCTGGCCACCCCTTCGAGAGATTCCTGAATGCGGATCACCTTCTTGCTCTTTTCCCGCACCGAGATAACATCTCCCGGCTTTAGCAGAAAGGAGGGGATGTTGACCCTGGACTGATTGACCAGAAAGTGGTTGTGTCGCACCAGCTGCCGGGCTTCATTTCTCGAATTGGCAAACCCGAGCCGATAAACGGCATTGTCCAGGCGACGTTCCAGAAGCTGGAGGAGGACTTCTCCGGTAATCCCTTTGCGCCGATCCGCTTCTTTGAACGTATTGCGAAACTGGTTCTCCAGGAGGCCATACAATCTTTTCACCTTCTGTTTTTCCCTTAACTGGGCTCCATAGTCTGAGATCTTTTTTCGGCTCTGACCATGTTGCCCGGGGGCATAGCCCCTCCGGTCGAACGCACACTTCTCCGTGTAACACCTCTCCCCCTTGAGAAAGAGCTTGACGTTCTCTCTCCGGCAGAGTCTACAAACCGATTTCGTGTATCTTGCCAATGCTTTCCCTCCTAATTTAATTTCATTAAATTTGATTAAATCGATTTAAAATATAGATTACACTGATGATGCACTCCATCATTGAATCTATTTCTCCCAGACGCAGTCTTAGACGCGTCTCCGTTTGGGAGGACGGCATCCGTTATGGGGAATGGGTGTGACATCTTTAATCATGTGGACTTTGAGACCGGTTGCCTGAAGCGACCGGAGCGCGGATTCCCTTCCGGCCCCCGGACCCTTGACATAGACATCGATGGTCCGTACGCCATGCTCCATCGCCTTTTTTGCGGCATCCTCCGCAGCCATCTGGGCGGCAAAGGGAGTGCTCTTGCGGGACCCCTTAAACCCCTGGATCCCTGCGCTCGACCAGCAGATGACTTTTCCCTCGTGATCGGTGATGGTGATGATCGTGTTGTTAAACGTCGCCTGGATATGGGCAATTCCTGCCTGAATATTTTTCTTGATCTTTTTTTTCTTTGTCCCCGGCGCTGTGGCCATATCTCCTCCTCACTATTCCTTTTCTTTTTTCTTTCCGACGATGGCCCGGCGCGGTCCTTTCCTCGTCCTCGCATTGGTGTGCGTTCTCTGGCCATGGACGGGGAGGGAGCGGCGGTGACGAAGTCCCCGGTAGGAACCGATATCCATCAGACGCTTGATATGGGTTGCCACTTCCCTTCGAAGATCTCCTTCAACTTTTTGGTCCTGGTCGATGAGATCCCGGATGCGGATGACCTCTGATTCGGTCAATTTGTTGACCTTGGTGTCCCGGTTCACATTGGCCTTTTCGAGAATCTTATTGGCCGATGGCTTTCCGATCCCATAGATGTAAGTAAGAGCGATCTCCACCCGTTTATCCTTTGGAAGATCAACCCCTGCGATACGTGCCATAACAAGCTCCTTTGTCGCTGTTTCAGGTTTGAGGATCGCTACGCTTGAGGGTTAAGGCAAAAAGATTTTTAGCCTCAAGTCCCGTCTTTGACGGGACGCTCCTCTAACCTACATCGTTTATTATCCTTGTCTCTGTTTATGTTTCGGGTTTTCACAGATGACCCGGACCACCCGCTTTCGCTTCACGATCTTACACTTGTCGCAAATCTTTTTAACCGAAGCCCTGACTTTCACGGTTTTATTTCTCCCGGAATACGATTCTTCCACGGGCGAGGTCATAGGGTGAGAGTTCCACCGTCACTTTATCCCCGGGAAGGATTTTGATGAAATGCATTCTCATTTTTCCAGAAATATGGGCCAGCACCTTATGCCCGTTTTCCAGCTCCACTCGGAACATGGCGTTCGGAAGGGTCTCTAAAACCTTTCCTTCAACCTGAATCGCCTCTTCCTTTGGCATCGATTGACTCCGATTGTCTCCTTAAACAGGCTTCGCATCGAGGACGCGAATGATCTGCTCAAAAATTTGATTCTGCCCGCCCACTCCATGGATCGAACGAAGGAGCTTCTTATTCTGATAATACTGGATGAGAGGAGCGGTCTGTCTCTCATACTCCTTGAGCCGGGTTCGAATCGTCTCTTCCCGGTCATCCTCTCTCTGGTAAAGGGCTCCGCCGCAACGGTCACAGACGCCTTCCTTTTGGGGGGGATGAAAGAGGACATGGAACATCCCGCCGCAGTTTTTACAGGTTCTCCGGCCGGTCAGCCGCCGCACCAGTTCCTCGGAATCGACCTCGATGTTGACGACATGGTCCACCGTTTTTCCGATTTTGTCGAGAATTCCCTGAAGGGCCTCAGCCTGAGGGGTCGTTCTCGGGAATCCATCGAGGATAAAACCTCCGTTGCAATCCGATGCCCTTAACCGCTGATCAATAATGCCGATGACCACTTCATCCGGAACCAGCTGCCCCTTGTCCATAAAGGTCTTGGCCTGTTTTCCCAAAGGGGCTCCTTCCTTCACGGCGGCCCTGAGGATATCCCCCGTCGAGATTTGAGGGAGACGATAACGATCCACGATCATCTGCGCCTGCGTGCCTTTTCCCGCCCCCGGAGGACCCAACAGTATGAGATTCATTTACTCCTCATAACTCATAACTCAAAACTCTTAACTCTTAACTCTAAACTCTTAGCTTCTTCTCCCTTTCAATTTCCCCTTCTTCATTAATCCCTCATAATGTCTGGTCAGCATATGAGCCTCAATCTGCTGAACGGTGTCCAGAGCCACTCCCACGACAATGAGAAGGGCTGTTCCTCCAAAATAGAAGGGGACATTGAACCGTCCGATCAGAATGGTAGGCAGGACACAGACCGCCGAGACATAGAGGGCTCCCCCGAGCGTGATGCGGGTGAGGACCTTATCGATATACTCGGCCGTCTTCTGGCCCGGCCGGATGCCCGGGATATATCCTCCGAATTTCTTCATGTTGTCGGCCACATCGTTGGGGTTGAAGGTGACCGCCGTGTAGAAGAAGCAGAAGAAGATGATGAATCCCACATAGAGAAGATTATAGAGGATGGCACCAGGACCGAGACTGTTGAGGATCGACTGGATCCAGGGATAGGTCTCCATCCAGGTCTTCGGCATAAAGCTGGCGATCGTCAGGGGAAACATCAGAATGGACGAGGCGAAGATGGCAGGAATGACCCCGGCCGTGTTTAGCTTGAGCGGCAGATGGGTGCTCTGTCCTCCGTAGACCTTCCTTCCCACGATCCGTTTGGCATATTGAACGGGAAGCCTCCGCTGGCTCGTCTCGGCAAAGATGATCGCCGCAACGACGGCCACCATCAGGATGATCAAGAACAGGATGGTGAAGATGTTTAACTGCCCCACCATGAAGAGTTCATAGGTGCTGGCAATCGCGCTGGGCAGTCCTGCCACGATACCCGAGAAGATGATGAGGGAGATGCCGTTTCCGATTCCCCTCTCCGTTATCTGTTCGCCCAGCCACATGATGAAAGCGGTGCCTGCCGTCAGGGTGATGACGGTCATCAACCGGAAGGACCATCCCGGATTGAGAACGATCATCTCACCCGCAGCCCCTGTCATATTCTCCAGGCCGACCGCCATCCCGAATCCCTGGATCAAGCTGAGAACCACTGTTCCATAACGGGTATATTGAACGATCTTCTTCCGTCCCATCTCTCCCTCCTTCTGGAGCTGGGCCAGATATGGGATGACGACGGTGAGAAGCTGGAGGATGATCGAAGCGCTGATATAAGGCATGATGCCCAGAGCGAAAACAGAGAACCTCTCCAGCGCTCCTCCGGCGAACATATTGATGAGGCTGAAGAGCGTTCCCTTGACTTGGGCGAAGAAGGAGGCAAGTGCGTCTCCATTGATCCCGGGGCTTGGGATGTGGACCCCGATGCGATAGATGGCCAGAAAGAGAAAGGTCATCAGGATCCTTCGTTTCAGCTCGGGGATCTTAAAAATATTCTGGGCGCCTGAAATCATGAACCGATGACCTCCACCCTCCCGGAAGCCATCTCCACTTTTTTGAGCGCGGCCTGGCTCACCTTATGAACACGGATGGTCAGAGGATGCTGGAGTTCCCCGTCGGAGAGGAGTTTAATAAGTTCTCCCTTTTTACACAGACCGGATGCGGACAGGAGGTCGGGTTCAACGACCGCATCCTTCTCGAAACGATTGAGGTCTCCGAGATGGATGATGGCCACCTTTTCCCTGAAAGGGTTCCGGAATCCCCTCTTGGGAAGCCGTCTCTGAAGGGGCATCTGGCCTCCCTCAAACCCTGCCTTCGTTCCCCTGCCGGCGCGGGCATTCTGGCCCTTGTGTCCCTTGCAGGCGGTCTTTCCGTGGCCGGACCCGGGTCCCCTTCCCACTCGTTTCCTCTTCTTTCTTGATCCCTCCGCAGGTTTAAGCTTTTCGAGAATCATCACGGTTTCCTTTTCCTTAATTGATTACTTCGACCAGATGGGAGACATGGTTAACCATCCCCCGGATCTCAGGACGATCCGGAAGGGTGAGGGTTTGATTCAACCGTCTAAAACCGAGGGCCTTGATGATCTTCTTCTGATTTTCCGGCCGTCCGATCGCACTCTTTTTCCACCTGACCGTCATCTTCTTTTCCATCCCATTTTCCATCTTCTTCATCGGCGCATCCTCAGTTTCCGCTCTCTTTTTGAGCTCTCTTTTGAAGCACCTCTTCAGGATATTTCAATTGGTGGACGGCCTGTAGAGTCGCTTTGATGAGGTTGTAGGGATTGTTTGAACCCAGAGATTTGGTCAGAATGTTTTCAATCCCTGCGGACTCTGCAATGGCTCTCACCGCCGCTCCGGCAATCACCCCGGTTCCCTCAGAGGCTGGCTTCAGCAGGACTTTAGCGGCCCCGAATTTTCCGGTGACCTCATAGGGAATCGTTTTGTTCATGAGAGGAATCTTAATCAGGTTACGTTTCGCATGTTCGACCGCCTTCCGGATGGCCTCCGGAACCTCGTTGGCCTTTCCCAGTCCGCTTCCGACATGGCCATGGCCATCTCCCACAACGACCAGGGCGCTAAAACTGAACCGTCTTCCACCCTTGACCACTTTGGCCACCCTGCTGATATGAATGACCCGGTCTGTCAATTCCAGTGTGCTTGGATCAATCTTCGGCAATGTCACTCCCTCCTAAAGAGGACTTTGAGAAAGGATTTCTCAGAGTCCTCTGATTACATAGATTTTAAAAAATGATTACACGGATTTTTCTATATTTTGAATTTGTTTTTTTGTCGGTGTAATCGAAGATTTCTGACTTTTTAGAAATCTCCTAAAAGACCAGACCACCTGCTCTTGCCGCTTCCGCCAATGCCTTGACCCTTCCGTGATAAAGATACCCGCTGCGGTCAAAGACGACTTTTTGAATTCCTTTTTCAAGACATTTCCTGGCAATGAGTTCTCCCACCTTCTTCGCCGCCTCAACATTTCCCGCATAACGGACGTTCCCTTTTAACTCAGGGCTCAATGTGGAAGCGCTGGCCACTGTTTTCCCCGTGGAATCGACAATGGCCTGGGCATAGATATGTTTCGGGCTCCTGAAGACATTGAGGCGAGGTTTCTCCTCAGTTCCCTGGATGCGGCTCCGCACCCTCTTCTTTCTCTTCATCCTTGCCAGGATCTTCTTGTTTTCCATTTTAAAAGACTTCCCTCTCCTTAAGCTTTTGTCTTGCCGACCTTCTTGCGAATCTTTTCTCCGAGATAGCGAACCCCTTTCCCTTTATAAGGCTCAGGGGGTTTGATCGCACGGAGTTTGGCGGCGATGGTTCCCACCAGCTGTTTGTTCACCCCTCTTACCGTGATCAGAGTCTGTTTATCCACCTCGATCTTAATCCCTTCCGGAACGGGGAAGAGAACCGGATGGGAGAACCCCAGCATGAGTTTGAGAAGACTTCCCTGTATATCCGCACGAAAGCCGACGCCAATGATCTCCAGCTTCTTCTCAAATCCCTGGGTGACCCCTGTCACCATATTGGCAATCAGGCTCCGGGTCAGGCCATGAAGGGCTTTTAACGATCGCTCTTCACGCTCCTTCTGAATGAGCATCTTCCCCCCATCGACCGAAATGGCGATGCCGCGGGGAAGGTCGCAGGCGAGGGTCCCTTTGGGGCCGGCCACCTCTATTTTTGAAGGATCCCAGGAAACCTTTACTTCCTTGGGCAATTGAATCGGCATTCTTCCAATACGAGACATAATCTATACCTCGAGAGTCGAACGTAGAGGGTGGAAAGTAGAAAAGATTTTAATCCACCTTCTACTCTCTACCCTCCACGTTCTGCATTACCAGACTTGACAGAGAACTTCTCCGCCCAGATGGGCTTTCCGGGCCGTTTTATCGGTCAGGATCCCCTTGGGTGTGGAGAGGATCGAGATTCCCAGTCCGCTCATGGCAGAGGGAATCCGATCGGTTCCGACATAAACCCTTCGGCCCGGTTTGCTCACCCGCTTGATATGGATGAGCCCTGTTCGGGCCGTATCATATTTGAGAACGATTCGAATCAAGGGATGTTCTTTCTCATCCTTGACGACTTTGAAATTGGCGATGAACCCTTCCTCTTTTAAAATCTTAGAAATCTCATGCTTCATTTTGGAGTAGGGGACATCCACCTTTTCAAACCTGGCTTTGGATGCATTGCGGATGAGTGTGAACATATTGGCCAATGGATCGGTCATCGACATAACAAACTCCGTAAGGGTTACCAGCTGGCTTTGATCACGCCGGGGACTTCCCCCCGGGTGGCATATTTTCTGAAACAGAGACGACACATGCTAAATTTCCGGATAAAAGCCCTCGGCCTTCCGCAGAGAGGGCAACGGTTGTATTGACGGACCTGGAATTTCTGCTTTTTCTTTGCCTTATTCATCAATGATAACTTTGCCAATGTCTTCCTCCTATTAATCCCCCCCTGCCTACCGGCAGGCAGGCAGCCCCCCTTTAGCAAAGGGGGGAGGAATTGGGTTTAATTCCTGAAGGGCATCCCGAGAAGTTTCAGGAGTTCTTTTCCTTCTTCATCCGTTCTGGCGGTGGTGCCGATGACGATGTTCATCCCCTTCACCTTGTCGATCTTATCGTAGTGAATCTCCGGAAAGATGAGCTGTTCCCTGATGCCCACGGCGAAGTTTCCCCTTCCGTCAAAGGACTTCGGGGAAAGACCCTTGAAATCCCTCACTCTCGGGAGAGCCACATTCACCAGACGATTGAAGAACTCGTACATTTTTTCTTTCCGCAAGGTCACCCTTACTCCGATGGGCATCCCCGTTCTCAATTTGAACTGGGCGATCGATTTTTTGGCTTTGGTGATGACGGCTTTCTGCCCTGTAATGAGGCTCAGTTCCTGAACGGCGGAGTCGAGAATCTTGATGTTCTGAATGGCTTCCCCCATTCCCATGTTAACGACGATCTTGTCCAGTTTGGGGACCTCCATCCTGTTCCGGTAATTAAACCGCTTCATCAGCGCAGGGACCGCTCGCTCCTGATAGATTTCTTTGATGTTGGGCATCGTATCACCTATTTATCAAAAATTTCTCCACATTTTTTGCAGAACCGGACCTTCTTTCCTCCCTCGATGCTCCGGTGGCCGATCCGGACAGGCTTGTTGCATTTTTCGCAGAGGAGCATCACGTTGGAAAGATGAAGAGGCGCCTCCTTTTCGAGGATCCCTCCCCGTTTCTGCTGTCCGTGAGGCCGGGAATGTCTCTTAACAAAATTGATCTTTTCAATGATCACTCTTTCCTTCTCCGGAAGAACTTTCAGCACACGGCCGCTTTTGCCCTTCTCTCTTCCATGGGTCACCATGACCAGGTCTTTCTTTTTAATATGGGTTTTGGAGACGATCATTCCTAATTCCTTTCGCAACGACTTTACAGAACCTCTGGAGCCAGCGAGATGATCTTCATAAACCGCTTCGCCCGGAGCTCCCTGGCAACAGGGCCGAAGATTCGGGTCCCGATGGGCTCTCCCTGAGGATTGATCAGAACAGCCGAGTTATCATCAAACTTGATAAAGGAACCGTCCGGTCTTTCCACCTCTTTCTTCGTCCGGACGATCACCGCTCGAGCGACCTCTCCCTTTTTGATCTTGGAGTTGGGCAAGGCATCTTTGATGGAGACGATGATCACATCCCCCAGGGACGCATATCTCCGGCGCGTCCCGCCGAGAATCTTGATGCACCCCAACCTTTTTGCTCCCGAATTATCGGCGACCTCAAGAATACTCCGCATCTGGATCATAATGAACTCCATGTTCGAAGGTGGAAAGTGGAGTGTGGCAGGCGGAAAAAGATTTCTCTCCACCACCTTCTACTTTCTACCTTCTACTTTCCAATCAGTTAGGCGGCCCGTTCAACGATCTTTTTGACACGCCACCTTTTCACTTTGCTGAGGGGCCGGGTCTCGATCAGGAGGACCTTGTCGCCGATGTGAGACTCGTTCTTTTCATCATGTGCCTTCACCTTTGTCCTCTTCCGGATATATTTTTTATAGACGGGATGAAGGACCAGACGATTGACCATCACAACGACCGTCTTATCCATTTTGTCGCTCGAGACCACACCCGTTAATGTCTTTCTTTTTCCTCTCTCTTCCATGGGCCTCATTGTCTCACTCGGGGAGAAAACCCCTCGCCTTCAGGCGAAGACCTTAGTATTCACACGGTGTGCAGGTCGCTTCGACTCGCAACCGAGTTTTTGAGATTTCCCCTCGTGAGAATTTCTGTGCTGATTGTTTTTCTTCAGCTGACTTTAGTCAGTAGAGAATCGACCACCTTTTAGCTGGTGGATTCTCAATTCCCTTTGCTCCGGGCCTTTTCCTTCAGAATCGTCTTTACCCGTGCGATATCCTGTTTGACCTGAGGGATTCGCATCGTGTTCTCCAGCTGCCCGGTGGCATGCTGGAAACGGAGGTTAAAAAGTTCCTCGTGGAGCTCTTTCTCTTTATGACTCAATTCACCTTCGCTCAGGAGGCGGAGATCTTTTGTCTTCATAGGTGGCTCCCCCTCATGATGAACCTCGTAGAGATGGGTAGTTTATGCGAGGCTAAAAGAAAGGCTTCCCTCGCCCTCTCCTCCGGGACCCCCTCCATCTCATAGAGAATTCTGCCCGGACGGATGACAGCCACCCAGTCTTCCGGCGGCCCCTTTCCTTTTCCCATCCGGGTCTCTGCAGGCTTTTTGGTGATCGGTTTGTCCGGAAAGATGCGAATCCAGATTCGACCTGTTCGCTTGACGAACCGCGTCATGGCAATACGGGCGGCTTCAATCTGGCGAGCGCTCAGCCAGCCGCATTCGGTGGCCTGAAGCCCGAAGTCGCCAAAGTTAAGTTTGTTCCCGCGGGAAGCGGCTCCTCTCATTTTCCCTGTTTGCATCTTTCGATATTTCGTCTTCTTCGGCATCAACATCTGATTAAACCTCAATGCAAAATATAAATTGTAAATTGAGAAGTTAGCATTGACGAATGGGTAAATTTAAACTGCTAATTTTGCATTTTACAATTTTCAATGATCTTTGTTGGTTAGGCGGCTCTTTCGTCCCCCTCTTTAGTCGGGTAGATCTCTCCCTTAAAGATCCATACCTTCACGCCGATGATTCCATAAGTGGTCTTCCCCTCAGCCAGACCATAGTCGATATCCGCCCGGAGAGTGTGCAGTGGGACCCGGCCCTCGCGGTACCGCTCATGGCGGGCCATCTCTGCCCCCCCGAGTCTTCCGGAGACCGCAATTTTAATCCCCTTTGCCCCCAACTTCATGGCGGAGGAAACGGCTTTTTTCATCGCCCTTCGAAATCCAACCCTCCGTTCGAGCTGTAACGCCACATTTTCAGCCACCAGCTGGGCATTGACCTCGGCTCTCTTCACCTCCTGAATGTTGATGATGATCTCTTTGTGGGTCATCTTTTGAAGTTCTCTTTTGAGGTTCTCGACCTCGGCACCTTTTTTTCCGATGATGATTCCAGGACGAGCGGTCCAGATGGACACCTTTGCCTTTTTGGCCTTGCTCGCAGCCCGTTCGATTTCAATTTTGGAGACCCCGGCGTGATGGAGCTTCTTCTTTAGATAGGCGCGGACCTGAATATCCTCAATAAGAAGCTGAGGATAGTCCTTCTCCGCAAACCATCGGGAATCCCAGGTCTTGATAAACCCCAATCGAAAACCTATCGGATGCACTTTCTGACCCAAGGCGTTGCCTCCTTTCACTTTTCATCCAGGACGATGGAGATGTGGCTCGTCCTCTTCCGGATCGGGGTGGCCCGACCCAGAGCCCGCGGGGTAAACCTTTTCCAGGTCGCCCCCTGATCCACCGAGATCTTCTTCACATAAAGGCGGTCGACATCCACCGTCTTCTTCTGTGTAGCATTGGCAATGGCCGATTTGAGCAATTTGATGATGACCCTGGCGGGCATTTTCTTTGTAAACGAAAGAATATTAATGGCCTCATCGGATCCCTTGCCCCGTATCAGATCGGCCACCAATCTTGCCTTTCTGGGTCCCACACGCACATATTTTAATTTTGCCTTGACTTCCATCTTCTTCAACCTTTGCTTTTATGGAGTCTTACCTTTAATCTTTGTCTTTCGGTCTCCGGAATGGCCGTGGAAGGTCCGGGTGGGAGAGAATTCCCCCAACTTATGACCGACCATCTCCTCCGTGACGAAGACCGGAATAAATTTCTTTCCGTTATGGACGGCAAACGTGACGCCGACCATCTCAGGGATGATGGTGGATCGTCTGGACCAGGTTTTGATCACCTTTCCTTCCCTTGATCTCCGGGCTTCCTCCGCTTTCATCTTCAAATGGGCGTCCACAAAGGGCCCTTTTTTGATTGATCGGGCCATTAATCTCTCCTCTTCAGGATGTATTTGTCTGTTCTTTTATTCTTGCGAGTCTTTTTCTCCGGAACGCCCCAGGGAGTGCAGGGATGACGGCCTCCGGAGCTTTTCCCTTCGCCTCCGCCAAGCGGATGGTCTATGGGATTCATGGCCACCCCACGGGTTACAGGACGCCAGCCCTGCCAACGGGTTCTTCCAGCCTTCCCCAGAGAGATATTTTCATGCTCGAAGTTGCTGACCTGTCCGATCGTAGCATAACAGTCCTGAAGGATCAGCCGGACTTCACCTGAAGGAAGTTTGACATGGGCATACTTGCCTTCTTTTGCCATCAGCTGGCCGCTGGTGCCTGCGCTCCGGATGATCTGGCCTCCCTTTCCAATCTTAAGCTCCACGTTGTGGATCAGCGTGCCTGTCGGGATGTTCCGGAGGGGGAGGGCATTGCCGGGTTTGATATCCGCGCCGGGGCTTGCCGTCACCTGATCTCCCACCTTCAACTGATCCGGGGCCAGGATATATCTTTTTTCACCATCGGCATAGTGGAGCAGGGCGATGCGGGCGGACCGATTGGGATCATACTCAACCGTAGCCACCTTGGCAGGGATCTCCCTTTTATCCCTTTTGAAGTCGATGATCCGGTACATCCTCTTATGGCCACCGCCCCTGTGCCAGGCCGTGACCCTTCCGTAACAGTTCCTTCCTCCGGTCCTCTTCAGGGGGCGAAGAAGGCTTTTCTCCGGCGAGGTGGAGGTGATCTCCTCAAAAGTGGAGACGGTCTGAAACCGTTTTCCAGGAGAAGTCGGTCGAAATTTTTTGATACCCATCTTTTTACCCCGTTAAATCCGAAATTCGAATATCGTCATGCCAAAGGCAGATCCGCCTCTGGCGGAAAACCCGAAACAAATTCGAATAATAAACATTCTAAACTAAAAAAGAAAAAAACCGTTTTAAAAAATTGATTTTAATTTTGAAAACCGTTTCGAATTTCGTGCTTCGGATTTCGAATTTCCTCTCGAATGATTATTTGAGAGGGTTAGGCTCCTTCGAAGAAGTCAATACGGTCCCCTTCTCTCAGGGTGACGATGGCCTTCTTCCAATTGGGCCTCTTTCCATATTTTCTTCCCAACCGCTTCATCTTGCCCAGGACATTGATGGTCCGGACATTGTTGACCTTCACCTTGAAGAGATGTTCAACGGCCGACTGGATCTCGATTTTATTCGAATTCCGATCGACCTCAAAGACATATTGATGAGCCTCATCTTTCTGGAGGGTGCTCTTTTCAGTGACCAGCGGTCTTCGGATAATCTTCTGCGGCTCTTTCATGATGCAAACACCCCTTCTATTTTTTCGACAGCCGGGCTCAATACAATCAGGTGCTCATGATTTAAGATGTCATAGACATTGAGGCTCTCGCAGCGGAGGACCTCGATGCCGGGAATATTGCGGGCGGATCGTTCAAGAAAAACATGCTGGGAATCCGTCACGATCAGGGCGTTCTCCACCTGAAATCTCTTGAGGATTTCGAGGACCTGACGGGTTTTAAATCCCTCCAGGGGAAAACCGTCGAGAAGGATCAGTTTTTCCTCCTGGCGTTTCAAACTGAGCGCGGCTGAGAGGGCGGCCCGCCGTGCCTTTTTAGGAAGAGAGAAAGAATAATCCCTCGGCATGGGGCCGAAAATGGTTCCTCCTCCCCTCCAGAGAGGAGAGCGACGGGTTCCTGCCCGCGCCCGGCCTGTGCCTTTCTGCCGGTACGGTTTTGCTCCTCCTCCCCGGACCAGCGCCCTGTTTTTGGTGGCGGCCGTCCCCTTTCTTGCGGAAGCGAGGCGACTACGGACAGAATCATGGAAGAGGGAAGGGTTGATCTTCGCATCGAAGACCCGGTCGTTCAGTTCAATCTCCTTCACCTTCTGATGGTTGATGTCATAGACGGCTAATGTGCTCATCTCATCCCTTTCCTTACGCAGAGGCTTCCGAGGGTCCTTTTTTCTTTGTGGCGCTTCGGATGAGAACCCATCCCTGATGACTGCCGGGGATCCCGCCCCGCAGGAGGATGAGGTTCTGATCCTCTCTGACTTCCAGGACCTTGATGTTCTGGATCGTTATCCGAGCGTTCCCGTGTTGACCCGGCATCTTCATTCCTTTAAAGACATGGTGAGGATAGGTCGCCGATCCCACCGATCCCCCGTGACGAAAATATTCATGCGTGCCGTGAGAACCGGGCGAACCGTGGAATCCATGCCGTTTCATCACGCCTGTAAACCCTTTCCCCTTGCTCAGGCCGGTCACATCGACGACATCACCGGATTTGAAGAGGAGTCCGACGTTGATCTCCTGTCCCAGCTCGTACCCTTCCGTGCTCTCCATACGGAATTCCTTTAAGTGGGTGACAGGGGCGGCGCCTGCTTTCTTGAAGTGGCCGGCAAGAGGCTTCTTCACTCTCTTCTCATTCTTTGGAAGAAAACCGATCTGGAGGGCTTCATATCCCTCTTTATCTTTCGTCTTCTTCTGTGTGACCCAGCAAGGTCCGGCCTGGACCACCGTGACTGGAACGATAGAGCCGTCTTCCTGAAAGATCTGAGTCATCCCAATTTTCCTACCGATGATTCCGAGCGTCCGTTTCATGGCCTTTTGATTCCTTATAAAGAGCTCTGAAAAACTATCTTTGCTCTCTGATTAGAGATTTCTGGATTTTTTAGAAATCTCTTATAGTTTGATCTCCACATCGATCCCGGCGGCCAGGTCGAGTTTCATCAGGGCATCGACAGTCTGTTGTGTGGGCTCGATGATGTCGAGGAGGCGTTTGTGAGTTCGAATTTCAAACTGCTCCCTCGATTTTTTATCCACATGCGGGGATCTCAGCACGGTATAGCGATTGATTCTGGTCGGGAGGGGAATGGGACCTGCTATGTTGGCTCCGGTGCGTCGAACCGTATCCACGATCTCTGCCGTTGACTTATCAAGCAGTTTGTGGTCATAAGATTTAAGGCTGACCCTGATCTTCTGAGCTGTCATTCCCTTACCCCTTTCCAGTACCCCGGGAGAAGGCTCCCGCGGGGTTTATTCGAGGACATCGCTGATGACGCCAGCGCCCACGGTCCGACCCCCCTCGCGAATCGCAAACCGCAACTCCTTCTCCATCGCTATCGGCGTGATCAACTC
>VGRU01000021.1 GCA_016875255.1 Deltaproteobacteria bacterium | reverse complement strand
CAAAAGGCTGCCTAACAATGGGCTTAAGGCCGGCGACAAGGAAACGGGGCCGCTTGGCCTTGGCGTTCATGCTCGATTTCAACCATAAATCTTCAGGTCATGTAGGGAGCGTATCCTAATTCTTTGTAGGTGTTATACGCAATAACTTGAAGGGATCTGGGAATAGTTAGGTTGGATAAGGGTTTGCCCAATTCATTCTTTCATGACTGGAGATCTAAACCGTATTTCCGTTGTCTGACACCCATCATCTATTAAGCTACTTTTTATATTCCATTCGATGCTATCTACTGATTCGGGTTGTTCCTCTTTCTTGATCTTATGGTCAGCCCTTCGGAAATTGACCAGAATCATTTCCAGAAAGATTCTACTATAAAGTACAATCAGAAGAAAGATCAGGGGAGCGCCGATGAGGAGCACAAAAATTCCAAACCACGGTGAAGTGCGAAACCCTGCGATGATGAAAAGGACGGCCACCAGGCCAGCAAATAGAATGGATAGGCCATAGATTCGTTTTATTATTTTTAAACTGACCAACTGATTGAAGGAGGTATCGATGAGAGCCTGAAGAAAGGGATCTTTATGAAGCGAAAAAACGGTGTTGAACAATCTTTTGTGAAAAAGCATTTTTACTCTTCGGAGCTTACTGAGGGATCCGCCACAATTAATACAGAATTCCGCGTCGTTGTCATTGGAAGCGCCACAATAATTGCAAAACATATTTGCCCTCCTATAACATTCAGAAGCTTAACTTACGGGCTTAATCTCTTGAATCTTCCAACGGCCGTTTTCCTTCCTCAATATGGCCTCTATCGTGACTCTGTTCTCCTGCAGTTTTCCGCCAACTTTTTCAGAAGATTTTATCAGCCACTCTAACCGGATATCGGCAGTATCACCGGATATCATCTGTTTCTTCAAATCGTAGGAGAGATGAAGGTAATTGAAATGGTTCCATGTTTTAAGCGCCTCTAACCGCTTCTTTTCCCTGTCGGTAAAATCACGGGAGAAGCAGGTCATGAAGAGGTCAATGTCCTGCTGTAAATTTGCCTGTCTGACCGTTTCGAAGAGAGACTTTATTTTTCCGGTCTCCTGGTCTGCAAGCATCGTTCGTGGACTGTGTGAAGAGGAAGGAGTGGAAGGCGGAGTGACGATTTCTTTTGGAATGACCTTGTCGGACCCAGAATACCATTGATGGAGAAAGTATCCTCCCGCACCCACAAGGATCATGAGACCACACGCTATGAGCAGGGGAAAGGGCCGGAAGAGAGTCTCTGCTAATCCTTTGGAGGCAATACTTCCTCTCATCTCCAGAGGCAAGAGAGAGAGGATTTGTCGGCTTTTTTTTAAATTTCTCGCCCTTGATCGAATATCCCTATTCATTTTATGCTTCTCTCTAAGAAAATCGGCCTTGGTTACCCCAGCTTCCTTGTAGAGAAATCGAAATTCCTCAAGCCTTTTTTGAATGGTTTTTAACTCTTGTTCTAACAAATCGATTTCTTCCGATGCTTTTCTTCGAACAAAATCAAGCTCTGTTTCAATTTCTTGATGGAGAGGCAAGAGTTCTTTCAGCCGGTCTTGATAACGAACAGACAGAGGATCGAACACATCGCTTGAGATCTTCCCCTTCTGCGCCTCCAATTTCCTTAAACAGATTTCTAATGCTTTCTTTTCTTTAAACAACCTCAGCCATTTCTTTGACTGTTCTTTAATCGATTTTTTTTCTAATGGTTGAAGGTTTGTTTCTCGAGAGGGAGTTCCTTGCATCAATAGAGAGCCACATTTTTTGCAATAGTTTCCCTTGTGATGAAGATCTTGGCACATCGGACAAATCAGTTGAACTTTTACGTTCTCTATTGGGGGAGCAGGGTCTTCATCAATCAAAAGGAAGGCTTGACAATTTCTACAAAATTCCTCCCCTCCCCTGTACTCAATACCGCATCGCGGACAAATGACCATCTTAGACCCCAAAATTTCTAATTTTCTTGATGAATTTATGCATTTTATGTGCCACAAGACAAAAATAATTTATCGAAAAATTTCAAGGTCTTCTCTTATCTTTAAAAAATGAATTAGACATAAATGAAGATTTTGGACAAAAAATGTCCATTCTGAAGGGGATTATTCCTCATGAGTCCAACTTCATCAAATAGGTATGAGAGGGTGAAAGTTAAAAACTTGGGGATGGTTTGGGTGGGAAGACGAATGATTGGGGTCAGTAAAAAGAAGTTACACAAAACCTATTGCTGGCCCTAAAACCCATTCTGTTCAGACAATTCCCCCATCAATGATGAGGGTTTGACCGGTGATGTAGTCTGAATGATCGGACGCTAAAAAGAGTACAGCCCGGGCGACTTCCTGCGGCTTTCCCATCCTCCCGAGGCTGGATGATTTGATGATGGCTTCGACCTTCTCTTTCGGCATTTTAGATAGGACTTCGGATTCGATCAATCCTGGAGCCACTGCATTGACATGAATATTGAAGGGACCCAACTCACGTGCAAGGGATCTGGTAAAGCTGATCGCCCCTCCTTTTGTTGTCGCATAGTTCGTCTGCCCGGAAGTACCGATAATCCCGCTCACAGAAGAGATATTGATGATCTTCCCTCTTTTTTCCGGGATCATTTTTCGGATGACTGCCTTGCAACAATAGAAGAGGCTGTTGAGGTTCACCTTCATTAAGGAATCCCAGTCCTCGTCGCTCATCAGCATCAGAAAATTATCCCGAATGAGTCCCACATTGTTCACCAATATATCAATTCTGCCATATTCGGCAAAGACATCTTCCACCATCTGCTTCACCTGATCGAATTGAGTGACATCCGCATTAAAGAGACCCAGATTCAACCTTTTGGATTGGGCTTCACTGATCAGATCTTCCGCAGCCCCCACATCCTTTGAGAAATTGGCAACCACCCTTGCTCCCTCTTCTGCAAAGAGCAGAGAGATGGCTCTCCCGATGCCTTTCGTTCCGCCCGTGACAATAGCGACTTTATCTTTTAGTAGCATCTTTCATCTCCTCACTTTGGCATTATTGCAGCCGGAATCTCTATACAAACCCGGAGGTATAAGTTCAAATGCCAAAATCCAAATGCCAAATGAATTCCAAATGACTAAATTTCAAAACTCTATTTTTATACACAGCGACATTAATCACAACAAAGCATGTCATTCCCGCCCCGATTTTCATCGGGATAAACTCCAGCGGGAATCCAGAAAAACACTGGATTCCGGGTCAAGCCCGGAATGACAACCCGGTTAAGATTTATGTCGCCATACATAGTCATTTGAAATTTTGGATTCATTTGAACTTTGAGCTTTGACATTTGTCATTTCAGTCCCGAAGTGGACTGATCCTTGGCCTTTTCATCCTTCCCACGAGTTCCCACAGGGGGCCTCGAATCCCAAACCGCCTGATTTGTTCCATCAGGTTCTGTGTGATGTTGATTTCAAGTCCAGGAACAATCCACTGCCTTCTCTTTAGGGCTTCTTCTCGAATGATATCCTCTAATCTCCCTTTTAACCCAGGAGAAATATAAAAATGGGGATAGATGAGATTCGTATCTTTTCTAATGATCGCCTGAGAGAGGGAAATCTGTTCCAGCTCCGTTCCCGGATAGATCCGGATGCCAAGCATGGCAATGACCGCAGTCGGGTCGAGTTGATCCATTAATTGGAAAGACTCTACAATCGTCTCCCCTTCCTCGCCGGGACCCCCGAAGAGGAGATAATGGCAGTGGTTGATGCTGTGTTTCGAGCAGAGTTGTGAGGCCTGAGCCACATCTTCTATCGTGAAAGACTTCTCGAAACTCTTTAGCATCTTTGGCGAACCTGAATCCGTCCCAAATTCAACCCCCGCACATCCGGCTTCCAGCATCCATTTTAAAAGGTCTTCCGACAAAAAACCTGGATTAACAAAGGCGCTCCATTTGACCTCGATTTTTTTCTCAACCATCCTTCTACATAACTTCTCAGCGAAAGAAACCGGATAATTGAAGATGTCATCCACAAAGTAGATATAATCCGTTCCTTGTTCCTGAATAAGATGGCGAATCTCTTCAATCACCTCATCCACTTCTCGAAGCCTGACCTTTTTACCCTCCAGGAGAGGATAGGTGCAGTAGATGCAGGAAAACGGACAGCCTCGCTTTGTCTGAAGATTCAACATCCCTCCCTCCTCCAGGTAACGCTTTGTTTTGAAGAGGGTCCGGTCGGGAGTAGAGATGGAAGAGACCTGCGCTCCACTCACCAAAGAGGAATGAGTGTCACCCTTGGTGAGGAGATGGGGAGATGAGGGGATGGGGAGTTTTCTCTCAAGCGAATCGACTAATTGGAGGAAAATGTCTTCGCCTTCTCCCACAGTTCCAAAATCAACATCCAAGTGTGCGAGGAGTTCTTGGGGAGCCAGTGAAAACCCCGAACCTCCGATAACCAATTTTGATGAAGAGAACTGGCGACAGGTTGAAATCACCTCTTCCACTTCTTTCAGGTAGGAGATGGAAGCTGGATAGGTCAAATTGTCCAGATTTCTAAGGGAAAGCCCGATCAATTCGGGCTGAAAACGGTTCAGTGCTTCCTTCAAATCGGCCTTGACATCATGTGAAAAACAGAGATCCAGTGCCTCAAGGCAATGGCCTTCTCTTTTTAACGCTCCGGCAATATATGCCAGCCCCAGCGGGAAAACCGGACCAGGCATTCGTTCACGATTGACGGAAATGAGAAGGATTTTCATAGCTTATTGGTGATAGTGTAGTGCGTCTAACGCTTCTTTACATTAGTTCCGAAGCCGTCATTCCCGCCCCGATTTTCATCGGGATAAACTCCAGCGGGAATCCAGGGTTCCCGGTGCAAACCGGGATCCAGTCTTTAAGATGGTTCCCGACTTTCGTCGGGACGTCGTCTGGATTCCGGGTCAAGCCCGGAATGACAATCAAAGTAACCCCCGTTAGAAAGCTTTCAACTTTCTAACGGGAAAGCTCACACGGGGCATTAAACCCCGTGTTCGCTGAAAAGGAAACAGTCACCATCCCCGCAGTAGAGCTGCGGGGCTTTCTAACGGGGTAAAAGAACTTTTGACGCAGTACAATAGCGACTTTTGTTAGTAATGAGTGACCGCGAATAATTACCAGCACTCTCGTCCGTCCCAAACGCCTTTTGGCCTTCATTTTGCATTTTGTATTTTGCATTTTTCAATTTGCAATGTTTCTTGCTTAATCCTCTTAATCACTTCCATCTGGGCGCCGCGAAGCATAAAGTTTGACATTAAAAAGTAGAAGAAGTGGTTTCGGGGCCCCCGGAGAAGCCGCTTGAAAATGGAGCGCGGAGCGCAGGTATATTTCTGTGCCCAGAAGTATCCGTCCTGTAGTTCGCGAACGGTCATCCCTTTCGGCTTGAAGACCACATGGCTCATATCATAATGGGACCATTCATGGTCAAAGATTCTTCCTTCCTCTTCCATCCGTTTTCGAAGAGGAGTTCCTGGAAAGGGGGTAAGAATGGAAAAGGTTGGAAGCTCGATACGATTCTTCTGAATAAACTCAACGGTCTTTTTAAAAACAGTCGGGTCGTCACCGTCAAAACCGAAGATGAAGGAGCCATGGATACCGACTCCGTGTTTCTGAATGGTCCGGATCATTTCGGACAATTCTTCCACATGAACAAATCGTTTCGAAGCTTCATTCAGATTCTCTTGGAGAAGGGATTCAAACCCGATGAAGAGAGAGATACAGCCGCTTTCTTGAGCTTTTCTGAGAAGGACCTCCCTTTTTGCAATCTGGACCGTTGCGAATCCCATCCATTTTATTCTGTGGCGTTTAAAGATTTCGAAAAGACTTAATGCGTAATCCTCTCTTGCCATCACATTATCATCGGCGAGAAAGAGATATTCTCCCTTCTTACGGAGGATGGAGGAGAGTTCCTGATCCACTTCCTCAAGGGGTCGTGTCCGGTAACGTTTTCCATTGATCGTGGGCACGGAACAGAATTCGCATTGATGAGGACAGCCCCGGGTCGTCTCAATCGCCTTGAAAAGGGGGCTGTAACGCTTGCTTAAAAGATCTCTCCTCGGGAAAAGCATTCCCTTCAAGTCCGACCACTTCTCACTCCTGTAAAACGGCTGGAGCGCTCCCGCTTCAAAGTCCATTAAAACTCCGTCGAGCATCCCCTCTGCCTCTCCGATGAAGACAGTGTCAGCATGCTCCTTTGCCTCCTCCGGAAGAAGACTGGGGTGGACCCCTCCCAAAATGACCTTCACCCCTCTCTTGCGAAACCGGTCTGCCACTCCGTAAGCCCTTTTGGCCACACAGGTCAGGGCAGTAATTCCCACCAGATCTACATTCGCATCAAAATCGATCTCCTCAATCGCCTCGTTGATGATCTTGACTTCGTAACTCTCAGGAAAATAGGAGGCGAGAAGGGTCAACCCCAGCATGGGAAAGGGATAGAGCGTGTCATTGGAGAATTTAACTCCTTTTTCCCTGGGAAAGATCAGGAGAACCTTTTTCGATTTCGGATTGCGGATTGCGGATTGTGGAATCATCTCTCCAAACTCCGAACTACGAACTCATTACTCCGAACTGTTCATCAAGATTCGGTTGCCTCCAGGGCCTCTGGGTTGCATTCTCCCAGACATACCGAAGAATCAGCCGGTAAGCCATTCGTTTGAAGGGGTTCGGGTTGAAGAAACCCCCCAGAAGGATTCTCGGTTGAGTATAATACTTCTTCAAATAAGCCTGATGAAGCCGATGAACCTCCTCTGCCGATAAGAACTTCGTATCCATAATGGGATGCATGAAATCATACTTCCCAAAGTCCTTTTCCCGGATCCTTCCCAACCGTTCCGCCTCCTCAAAGTATCTCGTCCCGGGAAGAGGCGTGGTCATCGTGAGGACGAGAAAATCGCTCTGCTTTTTGACAAATTGAAAAACCTCCTTGAGGGTTTCCTCGGAATCATTCCAGTCCCCGAACATGATATTGGCCATCACCATAACATCATTCTTTTTCAGGATATCGATCGCCTTCTGTGCCATCTCCCTTGACTGTTGTTTCTCATATCGATCGAGCACATCCGGATGGATGCTTTCTATCCCGAGCATCACCTCATAGAGGCCGAGGCGTCTCATCTCCGGAATGAGATCCTCATCCCGAAGGATGTCTTTGATCCGGGATTGAAACCAGAAGTGGATGCGCAGTCCTGACCTCCCAAGCTCATCGAGAAACTCTTCTACCCTTCTCCGGCTCCAGTTGAACGTATTTTCATTAAAGACAAAAAGGCTCTTTCCGTGTTGGTGATAGAGACAGGAAATCTCTTCGACTACCTTCTTACCGCTCCGGCCCCTCCAGACCCCCTCCCAGAATTTCGTCTCCGAACAATAGGTACAGCGATCCCCGCAGCCACGGCTGGTGGAGAGACCGAAAGCCCTTCTTCCCATCCCGTGCCAGTAGTAAGCGTTGCTCTCCATATCAATGAGATGGTAGGCGGGAAGAGGAAGAGAGTCTAAATTCGGAATGATCGGCTGCCTTCCGTTCTGGATAACCTTTCCGTTTTCCCGATAAGCAATTCCTTTAACGCCCTTTCCATCATCTCCACTCGATAAGTTCTTTAGAAGTTGGGAAAAAGCGATCTCCCCTTCTCCCAGAACGATGTAATCCAGCTCCTCCATCTCTCGAAGGATCGATTCTGCCATCAGCGTAAAGTGGCCTCCGCCTGCGACAATGAAGGAATGAGAAGAAAGTTTCCGGCAGAGGTAGATGGTCTGAAGCGCTTCAGGAGAGAGGCCGGTGGCTGAACAGGTGATCCCGATCACATCCGCCTTTGATGTGGAGACGAGAGAAGCAATATCCTTCCAGGAGTTTGTAAGCGTGGTCGCATCAATGATCTGGACTTCTATTCCTTCCCTCTCCAAATATGCCCCTAACTGAAGAAGGCCAAAAGAAGGGGTCCACATTCGAAGACCCGGAAAGAGCCGATGAGGAGGATCAATGAGAAGAACCTTCATAGGATTTTGGATTGCGGATTGCGGATTTTAAACTCCGAACCCCCTGCCCGCCAGGGCTTGGCAGGCGGGCGAACTCACAACTCCGAACTGTTAGTCACACCTCTAAATACTTCCTCATTTCCTCGATTCTTTGAAGCACCTCGGGAGGGACCCGGTAGAGTAAATTTCCCTTGGGGTCGGTGAGAACATGGGTCGTGGAGCCTGTGGCCAGCACCTTTCCGTTTCCCTGTGAGAGGACCCGATAGTGAAAGATCAGTTTCGCCACTTCGGTCCTTTCCATCGTCGTCTGAATGAGAAGGGACTCTCCAAAAGTGGCCGGGAATTTATATTCACAATTCAATTCGACCACAGGAGCCAAAAGGTTCTTCTCCTTGAGTTGAAGGGGACCCATATCAAATCTTTCTGTCAATTCATTCCGGCCCACCTCAAACCAGCCCACATAGTGTCCATGCCAGACCACTCCATAGGCATCCACTTCATAGAATCGAACCTGAATGGTTGTTTCGTGGTATTTCATAAATCTTCCTTCTGACCATTAGGAATGTCATTCCTGCCCCGATCTTTATCGGGATAAACTCCAGCAGGAATCCAGGGATTCTTTAGTTTATTGCACAAAAGCTAATCTGGATTCCCGTTTTCACGGGAATGACACCATAAGAAAAGATTCAAATCAAAGGTTTCACCTGTTTAATAAAACCAATTTCAATAAGACTCATTTATTCAATAGCCGATCTCCCGCCGAGAAAGCCCCCACTTCCCGATCGATCCATCGAATCAATTTGGTCAGAGTGGCTCCATGCCCGACTTCAATAAATTGGTTAATCCCTTCCTTGATCAGCCACTCCACACACCGGTCCCAATAGACAGGCTGCCCGATCTCCTGGGAGAGAAAGTCTTTAATCTCCTCTCTCCTCAACGGCCTGACGGTCCAGTGATTGAGGATGGGAAATTTAGGCGGCCGAATCTCTATCTCTTCCAAAAGAGCCTGTATCTCCTCGCTTAAAACGGAGAGACTGGGAGAATGAAGCCCTATATTGAATGTAAGCCGGGCGGCAGAGATGGCTTTCCTTGAAAGAGCGAGAGCAATGGCTTTCTCTATCCCCTCCTCTTTTCCGGAAAGGACGAAGTGCTTCGAACCGTTATAATTGGCGATGGAAAGACCGAACCCATTCAGGTCCTGGTTGATTTTTTCAACTTCTCTGAACGCAAGTCCCACGATGCTCGCCATGGCTCCTCCGGAAGAGGTTCCCTCTCTTTCTATAATCCTTCCGATCGATTCGGTGATCCATAAACCTTTCTCGAAGGTGATCGCCTCAGAGGCGGCTAATGCAGCATAAATTCCCATGCTGTGTTCCGTGATGATATCCGGAATCCACCCCTCTGCCCTGAGCCGGGAGAAGTGGATCATCGAGAGAAGATAGGTCGCTATCTGTAGCTTGAGATTAAACCCGGTCTCCTCGCCCTTAAATGAAAAACTGAGGAGATCAAAAGAGGTCTGATGAGAAGCCCTCTCCACCCATTCTTTAAAATGGGGATCTCTCCTCAGAGGATGGTCTTCTTTTAGGGTTGGTCTCTCTTGAAGTTGACCGGGAAAACAGAAAGCCGTCCTTCCCATTAGACTATCTCTTTTTGAGGTCATTGAAACCTATATCAACGACCTCTGATCAGGGGTTTCTATGTTTTTTCAGAAACCCTCTTTTTGATCCACGACATACTGGGCCATGGTCCTGACGGATTGAAAAACCTTTCTCCCAACCTCCGCATCCGGGATGATCACTCCGAATTCCTTCTCCAGGCCCAGGACCAGTTCAAGGGCGTCGATCGAGTCCAGTCCGAGCCCCTCGCCGAAAAGGGGGGCGTCAGTCTCGATCATATCAGGCGTCAGATCCGCAAGTTTCAATCTCGTAATGATCAGTTGTTTAAGCTTCTCGATCAGGTCATTGTTCACTTCAGCCATGTTTCTCCTCTTTTGACAAAAATAGGATTCAAGGATTCGAGGGTTCCAGGGTTAGAGTGGATTTTCACTGGACCCCTTGAACCCTTTATTCGTTCCAAAAAGAAAAGAAATTATACCATTGATCCGGGTATTTTTCGATATACTCCTCAAATTTTTTAACCAATTTCTCCATTCCGTTTCGAAGGACCGTTTCCCGGTCTTTCCTCGCAGTGGCATCGAAATGGATCGGGGTTTCGATGATGCCTCGATATTTCCTGTTTTTTTCCATGACCACAAAGACCGGAAGCACCGGCGCGCCGGTGGCCATGGCGAGAATCGCCACCCCAATGGGAAAAGGGGTCTTCCTTCCGAAAAAATCAAGGACCATCGTCTTCTGGGTCTCGATTCGATCTCCTAACATCGCCACGATCTCATTCTCCCGCAAGGCCCTGACCGCATCGATCACCGCCAACGGAGAATCATCCTTCGGGTCAATATAAATATTTTTGATCCCCCTTCTCCTCCTCATCTCCTCCCGAAAAGATTTCGTGTCCAGATCCCTCTCATCCAGCGTGAGCACATTGAGCCTTCCTCCCTTAAAGGAGAAGAGCAACCCTCCTATCTCCCAGTTTCCGAGATGAGGCGTGATACAGATGGCCCCTTTCCCTCCTTGAAGAGCTTCGATCATCCAATGGCCTCCCACCTCTTCTTCGACCCATTGATCCTTATTGGAAGGCTGGAGGCGGTGCATCACCATATAGTCCAGAAGGTACTGGCCATAGTTTTGAAAGGTCTTCCGGGTCAACACATCGACCTTCTTCTTCGACCACCTTCCCCCACTTATTCCCTCGATATTTTCCCTGACATAGCCTCTCGTCTCTTTCATCAGGAGATAGAAGATATCTCCCACGACCACACTGAAGAATTTTTGGACAGATCGAGGGATCAGGGTTGAACAGAATCGAAAGAGGAAAAGGTAGATAAATCGGTTTAAGGACCGGACGTGGCGCTCCTCCATTCTTAACTCCAGTTGACCATAAGACTATCCGGCGATAGGAATAGTGTAGTGTCTCTAACGCTTCTTTACATACCCCGTTCGCCCTGAGCTTTCCGAACGGTCGAAGGGTGAACGATTAATGATCTCAAAATTGAATTGACATGGATTAGAAAATCTCCCCTCTCCCCTCTTTGCTAAAGAGGGGGATTATTCCTCCCTTTGGCAAAGGGAGGTTAGGAGGGATTTTGTAAAATGAGTGTCGCTCCTATCATGAGACCGTTAATATATTGAGGGATTCGGTTCATGGTTCGACATGGCCTGTCCTCTCCGAGCCAAAGGCTCTCCCTCCGGGGCAGAAGCCCCTCTGGAGCGGAGCCTGAGCCGGAGGCTGAGCAAACCATTCGTCCCTTCGAGAGCCTCAGGGCAAACGGTTTTTCCCGAATGTCCTGAGCGAAGTCGAAGGAAGGGCTCACCACGAACGGATTGTAAAGTGATTATTGAGACACCACACTGGAAGACTTGCGATACTTCTCGCAGAGGTCTCCCCAGCAGGCAACCACCTCCCGATCGACCAGGAGCTCGACCACCTCGCATTGATTTTCGCATTCACTACATTCGAATCCCCGGGTCGAACAGGATTTCCCGGAGAGTTCAAATCCTTTGAATTGGGTCCGGACAGGTTTCCCCCTCTTCACTAATTTGGCCGCACCGATGGCGCCCATCAGACCGAAATGCTTCGGGATGATCAGATCCGTTTCCAGCTCCTTCTCAAGGGCTTTCCGGATTCCCCCATTGGCGGCCACCCCTCCCTGAAAGACAATCGGAGAAAGGAGTTCTTTGCCGCGACAGACGTTGTTCAGATAATTATTAACCAGGGAGTCACAAAGCCCTCCGACGATGTTTTCAACGGAATGGCCGATCTGCTGTTTATGAATCATGTCCGTTTCTGCGAAGACAGTGCAACGTCCGGCAACCCGGACAGGATGTTTAGCTTGCATAGCAAGCCTTCCAAACTCCTCAATGGAGATACCGAGCCGTGCGGCCTGCTGGTCTAAAAAAGAACCTGTGCCTGCGGCGCAGACCGTATTCATGGCAAAATCGACGACCACTCCGGCCCTCAAGAGGATGACCTTCGAGTCCTGTCCTCCGATTTCGAAGATGGTCTTCGCCTCCGGAAAGAGATCGATCACAGCGATGGAATGGGCGGTGATCTCATTCTTGATGAGATCCGCTCCTACGAGGTAAGCAGCCAGATGCCGGGCGCTGCCCGTGGTCGCCACCCCATCGATGGAGGCCTTTTCACCTAACCGGGAGGAGAGGATCTCCAATCCCTGCTGGATCGTTTCGAGAGGACGGCCGTTGTTACGGAGGTAGACTTCCGCTAAAACCCCATCTTCCTCGTCAATCACAACCATCTTCGCCGTAATGGAACCGACATCGATACCAAGATAAAGTGCCATTTAAATTATACCTTGGCCTGTTTTTTTAAATCGTCTTTTGTTTTTTCAAACTTCCCTTCACATCTAAATCCGAAATTCGAATATCGAAATCCGAAACAAATTCAAATTTTCAAAATCCAAATGTCTTAAACTATTTTTGCTTCGAACATTTGAAATTTGGTCATTTAGGATTGTTTCGAATTTCGTGCTTCGGATTTCGAATTTTTTGTTGCTCCATCACATCCCTGAAGGCCTCCAGCCTTGTGGTCAGTCCCTCCCTTCCTGAATGTTCATCAAGGGAGAGGACGAGAACGGGAATCGAAACCCCTCCTTTTAATTTCAATCTCCTCCTGATGAACTCCTGAAGGAGGGCATCGATGCCACACTTGAAGGACGTAAGAAAGACAACTCCGTCCACTCCTCCCGAAAGGAAATGGAACAGGGAGCCCACGATCTCCCTTCCCGAAGACCAGTAGATCTCCTTTGAAAACTCTGAAACCTGCGCATTGATCTCTTTCTCTGAAAGACCATCCGGGGTGATCATTCTCATCCCCAGGCTTCTGGCGAAAGAGAGGATATCCTTGTTCACATCCGTATCGAAGAGATTGTAGGGGTGCCCGATGAAGGCCACTCGGAACGGTTTTTCTTCGTTTTTCGCCGGTGCGGGAGATTCGAGATGAAAGACCTGTTTCAAAGGAAGTCCATTGATCCGATCCTCCCATCCCTTCTGAAAATTTAAAAAGAACCGCTCCGCCTTTTGAAAAGCCCTCTTCCCGTCTTTTTCCGTGACGCCCAATCGCTTGCCGGTCTTCAACAAGGCTCGGAGCGTCGAATGTTCCCTCATCCTGAGATCGATTGTTTCATCGAGGATCGAAGCGGTTCCCTCCGTGGCCAGGCGAACGATATCCGGAGCCCCCCGGAACTTGGGGCACATGATATAGGACCGGTGGAGGCTGACCAGTCTCGGGACAAAAAGGTGATCCACTTTCTCCTTCAGATCCATCGAATGGGTGATGAGCAGTTTCATGGGGAGGCAGCTGTCTTCAAAATAGACGAGCTTCCCTCTCTTTCCCAATCCGTCGGAAACGATCACCCTCCAGCCCAGCTCCTCGAAAAAAACTTTCCAGAGGGGAAAATACCGGTAAAACATCAGGGCCCTGGGAATGCCTATGCGGCCTTTCTCTTCCATTGTAACATCTCGACAAAGGCTTCCAGAAGGGTCTGGATGCGGCCTTCGATCTCCTGTTCATCAAGAATCAACGTAAGGATGGGGATGTCCCAATCCTTTCCCACACGGGTCAAAATTCCGGAGGCAGTGGTCTCGGGCATACAGGCAAAGGGCATGAGATGGACCACCCCCTCGTATCCGTCCTGTGATCTCACAATCGCCTCGCCGATGGAGAGGTTGCACTCCGCGCCCACATCATAACCGAGATAAGCCTTCGATGCCTCGAAGAATCGAATCCTCTCCGAGGTTTGATCCGCCTTGTTCTTTCTCAGGCTCCTCAGGATATGCGTGGAAAACCAGGAGGTGCGAGTCACCTCTGCTCCCAGCTCACCCAATTTCTGCTCCACTCCCCGGTTGATATGGGGATCCATCACCGTGTAGAGCTCTCCCACGATCGCAATCTTAAGAGGGGCCCGGGAAAAATCCTGCTCTGTCTCTTGAAGCAGGGTCGTCCCTCTCTGCAATGTCTCATCGAGCATTCGCAGAGTCCTGGCCTCATCCACTCCTGAAAGGGCTTTCTTCAATCGCTTCTGCGTCTCCCCCTTTTGAACCTCTCTCGGCCTGACCTTCATCGCCAGTTTTTCCAGCGCTTCGCAGGCCATCATCTTCTTCCACCCCATACGGAGTCCGTAAGGAAAGAGAAGAATATTCTTCCAGCTTAATTCCTTCTTCAACTCCTTCGTCTCCTCATAATTTTTCCAGATGGCCTGCCAGGTCAACCGGGGCGGGATCGTCAGCCACCGGTAGCGAAGCCCCATATCTTCGAGGATCACCTTCTGGACAAGGTCATAGAGTCCCAGGCGACAGGGAGGGCCGCTTCCGACCATCACAATCGTATCGGCTCCCAACTGAAGGGCCTCGATGAAATTCCCCAGGATGATCTTAAAGGGAAGGCAAATAGACTCGTTCGAATGGAGGGCACCCAGGGTCAGGGTTTTACGGCTGGTTTCGGGAGGAACAACATAGGGAATCTGAGCAGTCTCTGCAATCGCCTTGCAGAAGATGTGCATCGTGCCAAGATGGGGAAAGGTGACCTTCATCCATGTTGACCTGCAACCTTTTTCTCTTTTGTGTGAGTCTGATCACTGTCGCTTTCGATCTTCTCCTTCCAGGCGGTTTCGGCCATCTTCCGGTAGGTTTTTGAATAGGCATCAATCGCCGGAGCCAGTTCCGTAAAAAAACCCTCCGCTCCCTCATGAGTAAAGTATCTGGCGAATTTAAGGGCGAACTCTTTTCCGTGCTCCGGATGATCGATCAGAGGGCAGTTGATGAAAAGGTTGTCCGAAAAGGGCTGTCTGGAGCGCATCTCCTTGAAAAGAGGAGAGTTAAGGGCTTCGATGAGAGACTTCTCCTTGATGTTGTCGTAGGCAAAGTGGCAAAAGACGCAGGGCTCCAGATCGCCACGGGCATTGACATGGAAGTATTTTCTCCCTCCGGCAATGCATCCCTCGGTGAGGCATCCGTCATTCCAGAAGTCCACCATGAGCAAAGGCTTCGTCGCCCTGAAATAGGCGAACCGTTCCCGTATCCGCGCCCTCTGTTCAGGGGTGGCCATCAGACTGAGGTCTGCATCTCGACCGATGGGGATATAATGGAAGTTCCAGAGGAAGATGCATCCCTTCTCTACAAGAAAATCGACAAAGTCATCGCTTCCGATCGTCTCTGAATTTCGTATCGTCTGTGTGGTTGAAATCGCGAAGAAGATGCCTGCTTTTTTGAGCCAGTCCATGATCCGGGCCACCCGGTCAAAGTGACCTTTTCCTCTCCGTGCGTCTGTCTCTTCTCTCATTCCCTCGAGGCTGATCGAAGGAACGACATTGCCCAGGGCAACGAATCGCTCGACCATCTTCTCGTCGATCAGGGTGCCATTCGTATAAACCTGGAAAAGGGTGTCGGGATGTTTTTCGAAGAGATCAAAGAGATCCTTTCTTAAAAAGGGCTCGCCGCCGGTGATGATGACCAGGTAGATGCCCATCTCCTTGCACTCTCCGACGAGACGATCCATCACCTCAAACGAAAGCTCCTCCTCGGTCGGATACGAGCCCGAATAACAGCCAAAGCAGTTGAGATTGCATCGCATCGTTGGGCTGATGAGCATGGCATTGGGCGGCTTAAACCCTCTCTCTTCTTCAAATGCCTTTCTTCGGTTGGTGCCCACCAGAAGCTGGTTGATGATGAAGTTGGTGATGATCTTCTTTCGATGGAGGGGATGAGTCTCTTTGAGAAGCCTTCTTGCAATGGTCAGGGCCGGATGATCGGTCTCAAAGAGAGTCCGTATCCACCGGATCTTTTCACGATAGGCTTCCTTTTTAGGAATCTTCTCGGCCAGATAGGTAAGCCGGATCAGATTTTCCTTTGAGGCGCTGGCCAGAAGGGAAAGGGCGGTTGTTGTAAATTTTGAAATGGAATAAAATTTCGCCTTTTGATAAAAATCCATCTTTTTCACCAGAACAGACTTCGAAGAAAGAGTTTACAGACAAGCCAGGTATCGGTCACGGGTCTGAAATGGCTGGAGCTCGTACCATCCACCCTCGGAACATTTATAGGAATGGATAACACACCAAACCCCTTTTTGCAAGCCTTGATCAGGAGCTCCAATTCCATTTCAAATCCGGTGGTGGTTAATGAAATTTCTCTTAAGATTTTTGTGCGGATCAGCCGGAAACCGGATTGGCTATCCGTGATATCAGCATGGCAGAGCCGGGCAACTGCTTTGACGCCCAGACGATTCCAGAACCGGCGAAGGAAGGTCATTCTGTAAAATTCCCCGGCCCGTGAGGCGATGAGGAGGTCGGGCTTTACGCTCTGAAATACTTTAAGGAGGAATGAAATCTCCGCAGGGTCGTGTTGTCCGTCAGCATCGAGCGTGATGATTAGTTGATAGTCTTTTTGGAGAATATATTTAAAGCCTGTGCGAAGGGCGGTTCCTTTCCCGAGGTTGCGAGAATGTTCCAGAAGATGCGCTCCATATTCTTTGACAATCTTACCAGTATGATCTATGGAACCGTCATCCACAACGATCACATCGAGATGAAGCGATCGCGCCTTCTCCAACACCGAACCGATCGTCCGTGCGGCATTATAGGCAGGGATGAGAACACAGATGTTATCCAATAAGAACCTCCCTTACCGTTGTAAACTCAAAATCATTGAGGAGCCGGGTGATCCGCTCCTCTGTGGTTTTAATCTTTCCATAACAGACAAATCGTTTGATCCGGGGAAGGCGGATTTTAGGCCGATGCGCATCAAAATCAGAGGGATGGAGGAAGAGGAGGGCAGGATCGCCCTGACGATTTAATTCTTCGATTCTCCTTCGGATGCTCCGGTAGGAAAATATTCTCAATCCCCATCCGCCTCCGGCGGGGAGGTTCCCAAGGAGAGAGGGCATGACCAGCGGTGGAAATTCCCTGATCTCTCCATGGGAAGTGGAAACCGTGTAAGGTGTGTTGGGGGCCTTTGGAATCCCGATAAACCTGAGCGGAGCGATACTTGAATCATAGAGGAATCCACTCCGGGCCAGTAGATCAAGCGCCCAGTAGGAATCTCTCTTCCCCTTACAGATCGACCACTGGGGTGCCCGGTAACCGATCACCTTCTCTCCGGTCATGCTTTCGATCAGGCTCTTCGACCGCAAAAGGTCTTTTAGGAATTCATCCTTTGTCTGTTTATAGACCTGTAGATGGCCATAACCATGCGAAGCAATCTCATGGCCTTCGCTATGAATCATTTCCACCGCTTCTGGGTTTCGTTCTGCGACATAACCGAGAACAAAGAAAGTGGCTTTCACCTTAAACCGGCCAAAAAGGGGGAGGATCTTCTCCAGATTGAAGAGGATCCGGCTCTCACATTGCCCCCAGGCAGAACGAGGAAGGATGTGCTCGATATCACAGATATGATACCAATCCTCCACATCCACCGTTAAAATATTCTTCATAGCCTTATCCAAAAAGAGATTTATGTAGCCGCAGGCTTTAGCCTGCGTTTCTTTACGCAGCCTGAAGGCTGCGGCTACTCTCCTTGACCTGTCAATTCCGCAATCCGAATTCCGAATTGGGTTCATCGTCTTTCTAAAAATCGTTTCATCTCCGGATCATAGAGAAAAGTGAAGAAAGTCGCCATGGCACCCAGGACGGGAAACGGATCCTGTTTTGAAATAATATCATAACAGGTGTTCTGATCAAAGAACCGGAAGAAGGGAGGCTGGAGATGAAAACGCTCCGGATTGTTAAAAAAATGGAGGATATCTCCGAAGAGAAACCAGCGACTGCGCCTGCCAACAGTATAGTGAAGCACCGGCTCGAATTTCTCACCCTTCGCCATTTTTAAAATGAGGTATGGAAAATCGACACCGGAGAAGATGGCCAATTGCAGGGAACCCCAGAAACGGGGATTGACCTCCATCAATTTGGGAATCCCGTCTCTCGGGTCCACTTTGAATTCAACCATCGCAATGCCTACCCAGTTCAATGACTTGAGAAGCGAGAGCCCCAGCTCCATGATTTGAGGATGCTCCACCCCTTCACGCAAAGTGCTGGGGCCTCCCTGAACCGGGTACATCCTCAATTTCTTATGAACGAAGGCGGCTTTGACATTCGATGACTCATCGAAAAGGGCGGATATCCCGAATGTCCCTCCCCCATCCGGAATAAATTCCTGAATCAACGGAAAAGGATATCTCTCGTGAACTCTTTGATAGGAAGGGATGATATCCTCTCTATCCTTAACATAGGCAATTCCAAAGGAACCGGAACTGATCCTCGGCTTAATCACATAGCCCCCCCCTCCCCCCTCGGAGACTGTGTCGCAATTAGCCATTCGCCCTTCGACATGCTCAGGACGAACGGCTAACTCATTGATTTTTAACATGTCGTTTTCCGTTCGTGGTGAGGTTCTCGAACCATGAACGGAATTACGACACAGTCTCTCGCGGGGGAGGGTGAGGCCTGTCCTGAGCAGCGCCGAAGGGGTGGGGGGGAGATCATACGTCTTCGGCACCGGGATCCCGTGACTCTCCGCAAACCGAATCAGATTCCCTTTGTCACGCACAAATTCGATCTTCTCAAGATCAGGGATAAGAAGGTAGGCATGTTTTGAAATTTCGGATCGATGTCTTGCGACAAGAAGAAGAGTTTCCTCTTCCATTGGGAAGAGACAGTCGTACCGGTTTTTTTTTATCTCCCTTAAAAGAAATTCAATAAACCGATCCGGATATCGCCGTGGAGAAGGATAGATGAGTCGCCTTGAACAATACTTTGAAAAGAACGATGTGTTGAGAAAAGTCCTCTCCCCGACCGTGACATGGACCCCCTTTCGACCGAGGGACCGAACCACAGCAAGCGTCTTTCGAAAGTGACCATCGGTAACCAGAACACGATTCATATTGCGGATTGCGGATTGCGGATTGCGGAATCTTAGTGAAATCCGAATTCCGCATTCCGAAATCCGAAATTAAATTATCCCTTCATCTGCCAGACTGCGGTAATCCTCCCCTCCCAGGATGATATGGTCATAAACCTTGATCCCCATCACCCGGCCTGCCTCCACCAATTGCTTGGTGATCCGGATATCCTCTTCGCTCGGGCTCGGATTTCCGCTCGGATGGTTGTGAAGGAGGATGACCCCTGCCGCGGATTCCAGGAGGGCCTCCCGAAAAACATCCCTCGGATGGACAATGCTCGCATCGAGTGTTCCTTCGGATATAATGACCTCCTTAATCAACCGATTGGCGCGGCTGAGGAGAAGAATCCTGAAGACCTCCTTCCTCAAATCTTTCATCAACGGGAGATAATGGTCTCTTACATCCGAGGATCGCTTGAATGTGGATCGGTTCGTCGTCTTTTTTGCCTGAATCCGTCTCACCAACTGGAAGGCTGCCGAGAGCGTAGCCGCCTTGGCCGAGCCAATGCCCTTGACCTTCATCAATTCCGAAGGGGAACGGCTGAAGAGGTTCTCAAGCGATTCGTACCGGTCCAGAAGCTCCCTTGCCAGGTCGATGGCGGTCTTTTTCCTCGTCCCTTTCCCGATCAGAATCCCTAAGAGTTCGGCCTCGGTGAGATACTGCGCCCCCTGCTGGAGCAACCGCTCTCTCGGCCTCTCTTTTTCCGGCCATCTGGAAATCTTATAGGGAGATTCTGCCATGACTCAAAAATAAATATGTCTTATAATATTTTAGAGCTTTGAAAAAACCGATCTAATCCCCCTTCATCCCCCTTTGTCAAAAGGGGGAAATGTTTCTCCTCCCTTTGGCAAAGGGAGGTTGGGAGGGATTTTACAAAACGATTTCAAACAATGAAATTGATACTATTTATTCACTGGTTGGAGGAATCGGCTTTGCCTTCTTTCCAAAAATCCTTGAAAGAATAATGCTCAATTCATAAAGCCCCATCAGAGGAATCGCCATGAGCAACTGTGAGATGATATCCGGCGGGGTCATGACCGCCGCAAAGATGAAGATGAGCAGAATGGCATATTTCCTGTGCCGCGCCATCGTCTTTGCATCAACCACGCCGATCCGCGCCAGAAGGACCAGGACCACCGGAAATTCAAACACCAGACCGAAGGCTAATAAAAATTTGATGCTGAAGGAGAGGTATTCCTTCATGCTTGGCATCGGTTTGATGAAATCGGTGGCATATCCAAGAAGAAATTTAAAACCGACGGGGATGGCGACAAAGTAGGCGAATAGAATTCCCAAGACGAAGAAGAAGGAGCCGGCGGCGACAAAGGGAATCACATACCGCTTTTCATTACGATAAAGCCCCGGCGCCACAAAAGCCCAGACCTGGAAGAGAACAAAGGGAGAAGTCAAAATGATGCCCGCAATAAAGGCCACCTTCATATAAGTGAAAAAAGCTTCTGCCACACTTGTGAAAATGAGAGAACTTCCGGAAGGCATCATCTTGAGAAGGGGTTTGGAAAGAATATCGAAGAGGTCTTGGGAAAACGCATAACAGACGATAAACCCGGTTACGACCGCGATAAAGGAAAGGATGAGGCGTTTTCTCAGCTCCTTGAGGTGAGAGGTTAAGGGTTGCTTCTGCTCATCCATGGGAGGGGATCCCCTCTTTTATCCCTTCCGGTTTCTCCTCTTTCTTTTCTTCAACCTCTTTCTCATCCGGAGAAGCCGCCACCTCCTCGGCGGAGGGGATCTCTGTTTGTCCCAATGCTTCCAGAGGAGATTCGGTCATTTCTTCCTCCGGAGAAGGTTCTTCAAGAGTGGATATCTCCCTGGCCAGATCTCCCAGGACATTCTCGTCCGCGATGGCGGTTTTGATCTCCTCCAGGTCCCTGGTCTCAGCTTCAAAACTCTCCTTCACCTCGTCGGTCGCCTTCTTAAACTCCCGCATCGCCCTGCCAAAAGCCTTGGCCAGCTCCGGAAGTTTATTGGGTCCAAAGACGATCAGTGCAATCGCTCCGATGATCAGAATCTCCGGCAATCCGATATTAAACATCTCTTCACCTCAATGGTTTTATATCACAATCCCTCTACTCTTTTCAATGGGATCACAGAAGTTCGGAGTATGGAGTTCGGAGAACAAATCAAATCTAAATACTCCGAACTAATACAAACGCAATTAATTTGTTGTCATTCCAAAATTCGAGATTCCGAAACAAGTTCGGAATGACAGACTTTTTCTTGTCATGCTGAACTCGTTTCAGCATCTCATTTAATGCGTTTGTATTAAATACTCCGAACTAAAACTTCATCGTCTATCTCATCGGAGAGAGAGAAAAAGTTCTGAAGGCAATCGAATTGATCGAATCGCCATCCTGAGACGGGTTGCGGTTTACGGATGAGAATGGTATAAAGCCGTTAACAAAAGGCTGTCCATAAACTCATTGTGCCGTCATGCCAGACTTGAGGAGCTTGCCCCGTGCTTGATACGGGGGCATCCAGGGACCTTTGAAAAGACTGGATTCCGGCTGGAGTTTATCCCGATGAAGATCGGGGCCGGAATGACACCTTTTTATGAATACCGTAGTTTATAAACATACTCTAAATAGTTGGAATGGTATCGAATTTAATATCGGAGAATGAAAGATGACCCCCATCCAGATCAATATCCCTTATTCTATGCTCCTTCAGAGAATCGATTTTGTCTCGGAGCATCGCCTTCATCCCGAAATCTACTTCAGCGCCGAAGATCTCGACGCCTGCAGTGATAAAGAAGCAAAACAACTTGCAGAGACCCTTCAACGAAACGAGCTCTGGATCACCATCCATGGCCCCTTTATGGATTTAAGTCCGGGAGGAGTGGACAGAAGAATCAAGGAGGTGACGCTGGACCGATTCTCAAGAACGATCGAGCTGGCCGGTCTGTTCAAACCGAAGGCGATCGTCTTCCATCCCGGATATGAGAAGTGGAAATTTGACGGGGATGTTCGCCTCTGGTTTGAGAGCAGTCTCCAGACATGGAGACCTCTAATAGAGCAGGCAAAAGAACGGGGGCTTACGATCGCCATCGAAAATGTCTATGAGGAAAACCCTGATTCATTATTAATGCTTCTAAAAGAGATCAATTCGAAGCACTTTCGGCTCTGTTTCGACACCGGCCACCACCATGTCTTTAGCAAAACCCCTCTTTCTCTCTGGATGGAGTCTTTAAAAGAATATCTCGTCGAGGTCCACCTTCATGACAATCACGGAGAGATGGATGAGCACCTGCCCATAGGCGAGGGAGAATTCGATTTCAGGGAGCTTTTCAGCCTCTTTTCCCGATGGGGATTAACCCCCATCCATACACTCGAACCTCACGAAGAGGCTCATCTCTGGAGGAGCCTCGAAGCCGTAAAGAAATATATCCATGCTTGAAGGATCTGTTTGTGGTCAGGCATCGGTAATTCGGTTTTTACTTTTCCGCGCCATAATTTACTAAAATCTCTATTTGATCACACCTTTTCTTTTTAAATAATCTAAATAGTCTCTCAATTCATCGGCTGTCAGTAAATCTTCAAACCTCTGGAATCGATTGACAATCTTATAGGCGAATGGGACCAGGTTGGATAGATCATAAAATAGGTCCTCCCTGAATTGATAGTCCCCGGAATATCTTAAAACCTGCATATAGGTCACCCGGTTACTCTTAAAAAAATCGTCTGCTCCGGGATAAATCTTCTGAATCTCATGGGGATAAACCTTTGCAGAGGAACTGAAATCCATCGTGGTCTTTTTTATATCCTGGACCGTTGGCCTCCAGATGGTCTGATAGTCCTCCCCGGTCATCTGAATCGTCCCGGGTAAAATCAGAATCAGATCGATTGTGCCTTTGCCACCGATTACATTCGATGTCCTCAGCGGATAATATAATCTCTCAGATCGAAACCGGTAAACAAGAGGTTCAATCAATTTAATCTCTTTGCTCACCTTCACATAATCAAAAACAAAATAATGGAACCCCCTCCGGAGGTAGTCCTCTGCGTTTTTATAGAAATTCGACAAACGGTCGATGCTGACCTTCACCCCTTTCTTTACAAAAAACTCTTCTGTCCATCGAGAAAAGCCTGACAGGTCATTAATCTTGATCACGGTGACATCATGGACGCCGATCTTCTCGGCAAACCTTATTTCCACAGGGACGGTTTCAGCACTCCCTCGGCTAACCCCCCTTTCCTCAAATTCAAGCTTCTTTTTAGCGATAAGTTTCACTGCCTCTCCAAAGGGATCCCCATCTGCCAGAGTCACTGTTGGTTCAGAGGGAAGAGGGATAAACTCCAAGACCTCGGTCTCTCCATCTGCTCTCAGTTCCGTTGCAAGGATTAAGACCTCCTCTTTCAAATTGTGCAGAATAATTGCCTTCTGTGACTCCTCGGATAATTGAACCGGCTTGATGGAAAACAGACATCGATCCGCATAAACGGGTCCATTCAAGCAAAGAAAAACGAAGAGGCAACTGAAAATTAGAAAGGTCTTTTTTATCACCACTTGATCCTCCAATTCATTGGGCCATCCTCCTAAACCGATCAAGCGAACGCGGAGGGGAAGTAGGTTCTAAAACAACTTGCCTTCCCTTCCATATTTTATCTCTTCCCTCCGGTTAATTTATTGACCAATGCCCTGACCTTCTCTTTTTCATTAGAATCCGGAGCCAGTTCAAGATATTTCGACAGGTTTGATACGGCAAGGTCGTTCATTCCCAATCCGTGTTCAAGAAGCCCGCAATGGAGAAAGACCTCAGGCCAATTGGACTCTTCACTCCGGAGCATTACGGCTTTATAACTCTTTCCCACCTCCAATCCGGAGATAAGGGTGGGAAGGTCTTTAACATCTTTGATCAGCTTTCCTGCAAATTCTGTTAAAATATCCCCCGTCCTGATTCCAGCCTCTTCGGCAGGGGATTGAGGTAATATCCTTACAAGGTATACTCCTCCTGATGGCCATATACGCATTTCCACCCCTATATAGCCTTTAGAAGCTTTTTGAGAAGCGCCGGATTGGAAATCAGTGGGTCTCTCTTTAATCCTCACATCGATTATCAATTTCTTAAAAAACTTTTCAGCTAAAACCTTTGACTCATTGGCAAGGGAGAGGGCAGACCGAAAATCATCAGCGGCCTTTGCCTGCTCCATCTTCATCTTTATGATCTCGTTCATCGTCTGTATCACATGGGAAACCATCACCAGATCAGAGATAGCCTTTGCCTGTTTAAAGAGAGAGTCGTTTCGCTTAAGCAGGTTGGCGATAAAGTGGCTGTCGAGCCACCCATAAATCTCTTTTTTAAGGACAATGGATTCTTCGATGGGAAGAAGGGCTGAACCTTTCTCAATCAAAAGGTTAACCACCTCCATCGCTTTATGGGCCTTTGGCCGATCAGAATTTGCATAATTAAGATAGGTCAAAAAGGCGCTATAAAGCAGGCTGGACGATTTTCCGGAACCATTCCGATCATCGATTGCCGTTGTTTTTACATCGGCTCCGTGTTTCAAGAGGAGACGGACATATTCCGGCCTGGGCTCTCTTTGAATAGTATTGGCGAGAACCGAATTTCCCTTTTTGTCTTTTCTATGTGGGTTTGCGCCGTTGAGAAGCAAAAACTCTATATGCTCAGGTCGATACTCTCCCCACTTGGCCAATTTCATCAGGGCGGTATCTCCGAGATCATCTGTTCCATCAACCTCTGCGCCATTCTTAAGGAGGAGGCTTACAACCTCAAGGCTCTGCCTCTGTTTCATCGCATAAAGGAATGGAGTGTCATTATATCTATTTCTGCCATTCACCTGAGCGCCACGGGTTAAGAGGAGTCTTACCTTTTCCTCCTTTTCCCTGACGAAGATCCACCCGGCTTCAAAAAGGGCGGTATTGCCATGATTGTCCTGAAGGTTCACCTGCGTTCCACGGTCAAGCATCCACCTCACATCCTCAAGTCCTCCGTAGAGGACCATCCAGGTAAGAAGAGGCATTCCCTCATCCGTGAGCAGATTTGGGTTTTGGCCTTTCACGATCAGGTTTTTTACCGCTGAGACATCCCTGTCTTTCAATGCCTCTTTAAGGGTGATCTCGCCTCGAGTTTTGGTTCCCAACTCTTCGATCTTTCGACTGATTTGATATCGGGGAGTGGCCCCTCCAGCGAGAGGATACCTTTTTAAGTCTCCAATATTTTCAAACGCAAGAACTCCCATCGTTTTAGTGAAGAGAACGTAGAGCCCCCCCTTTTGAAGTGAAATCTTAGGAGATGGAGTTTTTAAAAGTTCGATGTTCCCATTCTCACCGATATACCCCACACTCGCAGAGGTGGAGTAAAATAATCCCGCCTCCGGATCGTAAACGAGTTCTTTGATCTCTTCCGAGGGATGAAGAAAGAGTCTTGATACTGTCTTATCTAATCGAGAGGTCTTGATCACCAATTTCCCTAATGCCATATAAAAGGTCTCGCCATCACCAGTCACAGCATGAATGGGTTCCTCTACGCTCAACAGTCTTACATAACCCTTCAGGGTTGATCTCTCTGATCCTGACTCCAACTTCTCAGGTTTCAGAAGATAGGCTTCATAATCACCGGTGGCATGGTTCCGTCCGGCAAAATAGAGAGAGTTTCCGGAACCTTTAAAGATGCGGCTATCCGGAAGTGGAAGCAGGGATAAGGGCTGAAAGGTAGCCACCGGTATTCCCCGTTCTTTTGGCGAAGGTTCGATAGCAGAAGCAATAAAACCCAATTCCGTCCCGGTAGCAAAGAGGAGTGATCCATTATCGAGATGGACAAATCCCCGAAAAGGATGGGAAAGGCTGAATTGGTACTGTTTAAAAGGATGGAGGAGAAACCTCTCTCTATAACCAAACCAGGGATGACCCTTTTCGTCCACCGAGAAGATGAGACCATACCAGCCCGCCTGTTTGACCACCTCCTCTTCAAGAGGTGGGATCAACCACTTCACCTCAATGTCCCCTTTCGCGGGGAGAAGGAAGGTTGTTTCAGAAAGGAGTTTGAGTGGCTCCTTCTTCTCCTTTGCCCAAAGGGGAATTGAAAGATTCAAAAGAATAATGATGACAAGAACAAACCATCTTCTACTCTTTTTCATTGCCTGACCTCGTCCAATTTAAGGAAGACTTTCTTTCTTTTTCGATATCTTCCATAAACTTCTTTGAATCAATATCCGCGCCCACAGCCCTTGAGGAATCTTCCATAAATTTCTTCAACGACCGATCCACCAATCCCTCATACTCCTTGCCCGCCTCCCTGGCAAAGGCAGCTCTTGGATTGGGCAGTTTGCCAAGGATGAAATCAATGGTTTCGGATATTCCGGAGCTAATATCTTCCTTCACCGTTTTCACCGTAATCTTGGCAACTCCGAGGAGATTTCCATAACCCTTACCTCCTCTCTCGCCAAGGATCTCTTCCGCAACATCTCCACCCTTCTCTTCAATGAACCGCTCCATCTGTTTCGTGTGAAACTCTTTTTGAATCTCAATCATCCCATTCGAATCACTCGAATGGGAACCTTTCGGCCTATCTTTCCATGCCTGGAGTTGGCCCGAGGAAACCATTGCAGGAGTAGCATGGAGGTTAGAAGTATAGAGCTTCAGGCGGAGTTTCTCCTTTTCCTCTGCGGTAAGTCCTGGAACGCTTATGGCCTTTTGCCATAACTGATTTCGTCTATAGAGAAGTTCATCCATTACCCTTGCCTCTTCCCCGGACAGGAAAATACCCTTCTTATTCTTTTCCAATGCTTCGATCTGAAACTGATAATTCCTTGCAAGCCTCCATTCCTCCTCTGTCAACCCTCCCACTTTTTGAGAGGTTGAATAGGAGGGGCTTGCTCCAAAAGCAATGTCTTTCCCTGCAGGATGGGGTGATTTTTGAACACTCTGTTGTTGGGGGCCTTGTGTTTTTACCACTTCCAATATTTCTTTCTTCCCCCGCTCAAAGACCTGCTGCTGCTCCTTCTCTTTTCTTGACCGCTCGGCCTGCTCTTGCTCCTTGCGGGCTTCCTGCTTCGCTCTTTCAAGGGCGCTCTTGATCTTTGGATTATTGGGACTATTCCTCAGGGCCTGTTCAAACTTTTTGATGGCACAGTTCCAGTCCCTCCTTTTGTAACATTCAGCTCCTTGACCATAGGACACCTTTGCGGCCTGGATTTTTGCTCTTTCCTCCTGGATTCTCTGCTGCTGTTGATATTGTTGTTGAGACGGGCGCTGAGGGGGACGGGGTTCGCGAGGTGGTCTCGGCTCACGCTCCGGCCTTGGCTGTGGCTCAACCGGGTAGTGCTTGGGTTCCGGTACTGATGGCGGACTTACTCCCTGGAATAGCTGATCTATAGCACTTTGGGCCAAAGCAGGGGGCACCCAGAAAAAAATGGAGATTCCAATAAAAACTGCTTTCAAACTGTAACCAGCCAGGTTTCTGCGAAACATGCTCTTCTCCCTCCCTTGCAATCGCCTTATTCCCAAATCTTTTAATCCTTCCTGGGATAAGAATCATTTCATGATTGCAATGTTCTCATTCACAATAAATCTATTGGAGATGCTGAAAGACTGATGAGGACCGATCCCAATCGCCTGAAGGGTGTAGGTCAGTCCTATCTTTCGGGGCATGGCTTTGCAGTCATCCCTCCGTATACGAATAACGGTCAACACATTGTCTTTATAGTGAATCTTAAAATCCCCTTTCGTCGTGCATCCTGAGCTCGACACCTCAATGGTTAACTCCTTCTTGTCAAAGTCTGTTGAAAATCCAAGAAGCGCTTCAGGTCCTTCGGCTAATGTCTGGCTAATTCCCCCAATGGTGAATAGCGAAACCATGAGACAGATAGCAATAACGTTCATTCGATTTTCCTCC
>VGRU01000020.1 GCA_016875255.1 Deltaproteobacteria bacterium | reverse complement strand
AATCCACTTTGAAATTGAGATATCCGGGAGGAGTAAGAGTCGCTTCCTGAATATAGGGAGGAAAATTCGCCTTCAGTTGTTCAACCACTTCTTTTGCAATCTCCATCGGTGGACGCCGCTTCACTTTGGCAAGCGAGAGGCAGATCGCACTTGAGAAATCCCCCATCTCTCTCTGGGGAGGGATATTGAGAGGAACTTCCTCCACTCCAAGAATATTCTTCAATGCCTCTGCCACCCCTTCACGAATCATCTTCAGCCTTTCCAATAGAAAATGTTGGCGGGACATGCCTCCGGCTCAGAAGAGCCTCTGGCTCGGAGAGAATGTCCCGCCTATCGCAATTTAACTCGCTTCGTTCATTCTCATAATGTCCCGATAGGCGGGGTTTTCTAACCCCGCCTTGATACGGTCACAATAAATGACCTTTTAAAAATATTCTTTTAAATCTGTCTCTTCCCTGTAATTTACTGAATTGAACTTGTAATCTTCCGGATATGCGACCATGCCTTTTCTCACCGGATTATCCTCTATGTATCTCATCCTACTTAATACTTTCTCCTCACTCTCAAGGATGTAATCATAAAACCCGCTTTGCCAAATGGAACCCTTTTCCCCCAATGCGGAATTGATTCGTCTTGCCGAATATCCCTTAATCGATTTCACGCATTCTGAAATGTTTTTTCCTTTTGGAATGATAATGAAGTGGATATGGTCAGGCATTATAACAAACGATAAAAGATAATACCATTTCTGTTTTTTCCCAAACAATATGGCTTCCAATACGATATTTGCCGCATCAGGGCTTGCGAATATCGGTTTTCTTTTAAGAGTAACCGTTGTTACCAAATAAGGATATTCTTCTATGTTAATGTGTTTAAGCTTTGGCATCATCAATCTCATAGGCGGGGTTGGAAAACCCCGCCTATCGGGATTTAACTCACTTCCATCATTTTCTTCATTCCTCGGTAGATGGGGTTTTCCAACCCCGTGGGATGATTGATTATTATTTTTGACAACTGAAAAGTCAAGAAATAGTCTTGCCCCAAATTGACAGTCAAAAGCGCAAAGAGATATAATGGGGCAACTTTTATTCGGAGGACTCAAAATGGAAAGCACCGTAAAGAAATATGCCATTCGGATTGAAATGAACCGGGTGAATCCACACATTCGATATAATGGAAAGAGGAGCGGACTCATCCTGGACCCTCGAAAAGAAGAGGTCCCCCTCCAGATCTTAGGATTCGGGATTTATCAACTCAAATCCGATTTCGTCACAAAGAACACGAAAGAAAAGGAGATGGTTCTTGTTCCTCAGGAGGGAAGATTTGAGGTAGAGATCAACGGAAAGATATTCTCCGGTGAGAGAAAGGGCGGCCCTTTCTCCTGTGGGCCTGGTCGATCCAATGCCTCTGCACTCTATATCCCCTGCGATTCCAGGTTAAAAATGAGAGGAAAAGGGGAGATTGCTTTCTTTGAGGCCCCTGCCCTCAAAGAAAAACCTCCCTTCTACCTTCCGGCTCAGGAAGTGAAAGTCGTGTCGAGAGGAAACTGGATCTGGCGCAGGGATATCACTCCCCTGTTCAGCCCAAAAGATGCAAGCTCAAGCCTGGTTGTCGGAGAGACCTATAGCCCTCCGGGTTTGTGGTCGGGCACGCCGCTCCATCAGCACGATAAGGATCAATTCCAATCAGGTGAGTCAGATCATGAAGAGGTCTATTACCACCGTTTCAACTTGAAAAAGAATCCGAGGGACCAATTTGGACCGTATGGGGTTCAAATCTTAATGGATGGAAAAAGGATGAACAAGGCTTATCTTATTGGAGAGAAAAGCATCTTCGCCATTCCAGGAGGGTGCCACCCTGTTGTTGCTTCCCCTGTGTCCGAGCTTCTCTACTTGTGGGGCCTAGCTGGAAAGGGTGAAGAACTGGCGATGAGGGATATCCCAGAGTTCGTTCATCTTAAGTCCTTCGAAGAAATTTTTAAAACCCTGGATGAGGGCCTGACGAAAAAAACCCTTCCAAGACAGGATTTCGGCAGGATGTGCGAGCTCTACTCTTTTACAGAAGAACAGAAAGATCTCTTATTCGCAATGCTGAGAGAAAAAGGATATGACATCGACTGATTCGGGCCGGATTCCTTCCTCGGAAGAGATATTAAAAATCCTTCAAGTCTTTCCCCTGAATCTCCAAAAGATCTATCCCCAATCCTTCTGTTCAATGAACGGGTTGCTCTATGGAATGATTCGAACAGACCAGGGCAAGAAGTTGATCATCCTCGGTGAAAAGGAAACTCTTTTCAAGGATTCTTTTAACGGGAAAATCCTTCATCACGCCCCTTCGCTCAAGGTGTGCGATCTCTCCACGGAAAATACCCTCCTTCTTATGGAACTCTTCCCTTTGACCCGGCCGGTCTCCGTCCTCAATAACCCTGCGACCATCGGAACCGGAGACCGTCTCGGTCTGGCCACTTCCGGCCACATCCGTGCAGTCAGAAAATTTAAAGTTCGGCCTGTTTTTGCCCAACAGTCGATCCGCGAGAATGGCCAGACCGGCAGAAATTATAAAGAGGTCATCGCAGATGCGGCCTGGTCCGTCTTTCAGGAGAACTACCAGGAAGGCTACGGTGCGGACGGAGACCGCCTGAAGTCTCTGGATGAGGTGAAACTGGCTATTGATGCGGGCGTCTCCATGATCACGCTCGATCTCTCAGAAAAATTAAATTTCGAAGCTTTTTCACTTCCAGGCGAAGTCGTCGGGCAAAGATTCAAGGAGGAGATCGACCCAGGCGATGCAGAAGTCCTCCTCCATCTCTTCCTCGATAAGGAATTTAGATTCAGTGGCTCACGCGGCGATCTCTCCATCCGGTTTTCAGAGGAAGAAGTGAAGCGACATGTCCTTCTCTTTCATCAGGCCATTGACTTTTCAGAGGAGGTTCATCAATTTCTTATCCGGCGCACGGGTAGAAAACCTCTCATCGATTTTGAGATTTCCATCGACGAAATCCCCTTTCCCACCTCTCCGGAGACCCATCTCTTCCTGATGATCGCTCTCCGCCACAGGGGGGTCCGGATCGATTCCCTTGCGCCCCGCTTCATCGGTGAGTTTCAGAAAGGAATCGATGACCGGGGAGAGACGGCGGCTTTCAGGGAGCAGTTCTATCGCCATGTCCTCATCAGCCAGCATTACGGGAATTATAAGCTCTCCATCCACTCGGGAAGCGATAAGTTTTCAATCTTTCCGGATATCGGCGAGATCTCTCAGGGAAAAATCCATCTTAAAACAGCAGGGACAAGCTGGCTTGAAGCCGTCCGCCTCATCAGCCTGAAGGACCCTTCCCTCTACCGGGAGATGCATCAAGAGGCTTTGTCCTCATTCGGGGAGGCTTCCAAACAGTATCATGTGACGACAGACCTCTCCCGTATCCCTCCAACCAAAGATCTCATTGACTCAGAGCTTCCCGGCCTCCTCGATCAGGAAAACGCCAGGCAGCTTTTTCATAGTACGTATGGCTTTTTACTGAAGAGCGAATTGAGGGGCAGGTTTTTTAAGACGTTGATCCACTGTGAGGAGGACTACGCCTCCCTCCTTGAAAACCATATTGAAAAACATTTAGAGTATCTCGGGGTTGAAAAAAGAGATTGAATATGAAGGCAACCGCCCAGGAAACCATCAATCGCATCGTAGAATTGAGCCTTCCCGAAAGCCTTTCGCTGAAGGAAAGCCCCCCCATTCCGGATGACCATGTCGCCCATCTCCTCTCCCTTGTCCGGATGGGCCAGACCACCCTGGCCTCCGACCATCTCCTCTTCCCCGAAATCAATGGAAGGTTATCCGAAATCGTAGGGGGCTTCATCAGAAGACTAAACCTCCTCTTCTCCCTTTCCAGACCTGGACTCCATGAACCGAATGAATCATTGGAGCGAAAGATCCGTCTCAGACAATACTCCTATGAGGTCATGCTGGAGATGGCGCTCAACTTTTACGGCCTTGAAAGCCGTTGGCTTGACGAGAAAGAGAAGTCAGACTCCCTTGGCTACATTCTCAATGTTCTTCAGGAGTGGGAGGATCGCGAGAGGGAAGAGGCAGAGGGATCGATTGCAGAGGCTGTGATCTCGAAATGGCTTTCGAAGATGAAGAGGGTCCAGAAGGGAAGCAGTCTGGCCGCCAAAACTGCCCTCCGGATCGAAGAGGGAATCGATTTTAAGAAGAATCTCTTCGCCCAATTTTTGAAAAGGGCTGAAAGGGAGATCAAGGAGAATATCTACTACCGGATGGTGAAAGAGGGATTCTGTAAGTTCGGCAATGACTACGCCATCGGCTTGAGATGGCTCAGGCATCTCGGCTTTGAGCAGGTCTCGACCAATCCTGTTCTGGCCGCAAGGGCTTATCAGGATGAGCCCGCCTTAACCGCGCTCTTTCAAAACGAGGTGAAGCGGCATCCTGATTTTAAGCGCTGGTCCGCCAATTCCTCCAGATATGGAGATGAGATCACGCTTTACGCAACCCTGCTCGCCCTCTGGGATAACCTCCATGTCTTCCGCCCCCTCTTCTTCAACCTCCGTGAGATCTCCGGAGGCGGGGTCGTCAGCTTCCAGCTCAATCCCAATATTGCGCACCTTATTGAGGAGAGTATACGGGATGTGTTTACAGCATTCTCTCTTGCCTCTGAAAATCTCTCCCTCTATGACCAGTACCTTCTGGCTGGTTACCGGATGGACGGATGGAAAGGAAGGCCCAACCTCGTCATCAAAGTGGCGGCTACAACCCCTGCCGCCAGAACCATCACCCGGACAATCAACTCCTTTGGCTTCGGATCAAACATCACGGTTGACTTCAGCGTCAGCCAGGAAGCCACGCTGATCCTTGAGGAGATTGAGGGAATGGCTGAGGCGATGAGAAAAGGAATACGGCCAACCCAGCTCTATATGACCAATATGGGCGGAAGGCTCGAAAGCCATCTGAGAGAGATAAAACTTGAAGAATTTTTCAAAGAATTGAAGGAGAAATTGGGTGAGCCAGAGGCTCTTAAGAGAGTCATTCAACTCTCCGAAGCCAATGGAACAAAAGATCGTGTTTCTCCGGCAAAGTCCTATGAGGAAAAGGTATGGGCTGCAACCCGGTATGGACACGGCCAGAGAACGATCAATGAACCTGTCTATGAAGCGCTAAAACCCGTTGTTTCAAGAGAAACCCTACAAAACCTTGAAGAGGCCATAGGAGGTTCCGGCACCCTCGTGGCAAGAAGAGTCTGGTCCTTTTTCTTCTGCGAAGCGAATCGGGAACGATGGATCATTCACTTAATGAAGAAAAAGGGGGTAACGCAGGATCAGGCAAGAAGGATCATGGACCGCATCCACCATCTCCCTGCTTCAAAAAGGAAACCCTTTGACACCTACTGGACCCTCTCGTCCCGCAACCTCGTCCATACCGAATTTCCAGACCATCAGGAGAATGTGAGAAAGATGGCCGAAGATCCCCGATTCTGTCTGGAGGAATATGGGGAATCCATTTTGAATGCGTTTCCAGCCGGAACGCTCGAACAACTCAATCAGATCGAAGATTTCAGGAAGGCTTATGAAATCAATTCCGAATTGTCAGAAATCTTCAAAGAGGTGGGAATCTCCGGAGACTTCGGCCTGGGAGGTCTCACTCCTTCCGATTGGCCAGGGTTCGGCCCTGTCCAAAAAACACTCTCCGAATTTAAAGGGGCCTATGATGCCTTTCAGAAAGAGATGGTCTCACTGATCAGCAAGAGGCGCAACAGCCGGAAGAAAAATTAATATCGGGTCTATTAATGAAAAGGCTTATTTCAGAAAATCTCCCCCATCCCCCTCTTTTCCAAAGAGGGGGATTCCTCCCTTTTGCAAAGGGAGGTTAGGAGGGATTAGAGGGCCGGTCCATGGACAATCCTGGATTAAACTCTAAGGCCAATAAACACCAAAAGAAATTCGGCGGGGACATTACAAAGGTCTGGAAGTGTTCCCACCCAATCCCCTTAAAACCCCCTAAGGTTTTCTCGAAGAATCGAGCTTAATTCTCTGGCCCTTCTCTGCCGAAAGATAGGCGGCATAGACGACTTCCATCGTATCCTCGGCCAGTCTCAAACCGGATACCGGCTCCTTTCCCTTGAGGATACTATCAATGAAGTCCTCCAGCTCCTGCGGAAACCCTCTCATCCAGTCTTCATCGGGGCTGGCAAAGTTCCATCCCGCCTTGGTTTCGAGCTTTTCCGCAATGTACTCGTCTCCGAGGATGTTCGGGTCCGGAGCGTAGACCTCCACCGCATTGTTGGGGTTGATATTGGCAAAGGCCACCGCATTCGAAAGATAGACCTGCATCATGTTTCGGGTTCCTCCCAGCACCCCATCCGATGCAAAAATGGACGCCTTGGAGTTGTCCTCGAAAGTGATGATGACCGCAGACCAGTCTTCCACATCCTCCCATGAAGTGACCAGCCACTTCTTCGGTTCCTTTTGAAATGAGGAAATCCGGGTATGCTGACCCACCTCAGCGGTGATGAATTTTGGCCGGATGGGTTTCCCATCCCGCAATTGACCTTCAAAATATTTCAAATGAAGGACAGCGCCGATCGGATGGCAACCTAAACGGAGCAAGGCCCCGCCGCCGGACGTCTTCCATTTTCGAGAATAAGCTGCATGGGATCCAGAGTGACTCTCTTCTGCCCGGATGTCCATGATCGTCCCGCCACTCACTTTTACGATCCTTTTGACTTTTTCGACAGAGGGCGCATAGACCCAGTCTTCTGCATAACAGAACAGGACCTTCGCCTCTTCAATTGCCTTTCTGACCCTGCTGCAGCTTTCCATGGCACCCCTGAGCATCACATCCTTCGGAACCCTGAATCCGACCTCCTCTCCCTCGATCTCTTCCCCGAAAAAGCCGGTGAGAGGTTTCTCGCAGATGATATGCTTTCCCGCCTTTGCGGTTGCAATGATCATCTCCTCGTGAAGGTTGGTAGGAATGCAGAGGTCGATGACATCAATATCTTTCCGCTCCAGAAGCTTGCGATAATCCGTATAAACGGATGGGATGTCGAACTCCTTTGCCGTCGCCTGAACATTCTTTTCAGTCTTTGAGGCGATCCCAACAATCTCCATCTTTGCCCCCCTCAACCTTGCATAATTATGAAGATGAAGGTGTGCGGCAAACTGTGAACCCACGATCCCCACTCGAACCTTTTCCATTCTCTTCCTCCTTTTGATCCTCTTTGAAGATTTAACGGTTTAGCAATTTCTGCCTGCTGCTTTATATCTTTTCTCCGTTAACCCAGGTCGCTTTGACCCTCATTTCATCCTTATACTCGAAAAGGACGATATCAGCAGGACTACCCGAAATGATCTCCCCACCAATCTCGGGAAACACTTTTTCACCGTTTTTTCTTGCCATCTCAAGTCCATCCATTAGATCGACGCCAGCAAACCGAATGATATTGTTGATCGCCCTTTCCATGCTCAATGTCGACCCTGCAAGGTAGGGCGTTCCGGCAAGGCGGACTGCCCGATCAAATCCGACCTCTACCTCCAGGTCACCCAGTGTATATTTTCCAGGAGGAGCCCCTGCCCCGGCCATGGAATCGGTCGTCAGCAGGATTCGTTCGATCCCTTTGGCGCGGACGAAGTTTTTCACCACATAATCCGGAAGATGGATTCCGTCTACGATGATGGATGCCATCAGCCCATCCATCGACAACTGTTTCTGGATGGGGTTTTGATGTCTGGGCATGAACGCGGGGGTTCCGTTGCCCAAGTGAATGGAGAGACGCGCTCCTGCGCTAAGAGCATCCTCAAAGACTGTTTCAGAAGCATTGGTATGTCCCAACCCCACGACAATGCCATTGGCCACTGCCTTTTCAATAAAAGGGATCGCTCCCTCCATTTCTGGAGCTAGGGTGAGACATTTGATTTTTCCATTGCATACTTCCTGAAATCTCTCGAACTCATTCCAATCAGGAGGCCGAACCGCCTCACGGGGGTGAGCTCCTCTTGGACCATCCTCAGGAGAAATATACGGTCCTTCGAGGTGAATCCCTGGAATCATCCTCCGAAGAAGAGAATTGCATTCCAGGGCGCTTGTAAAAATTTTTAGCTGCCGTTCTATCTTTTCATGAGGAGCAGTAATGAGCGTCGGGAGGAAACGAGTCACTCCGGAAAGGGCAAGGCATTGAGCGGCCCGTTGGATCCCTTCAGGGGTCAGACCCTTTCCATTGAAATCCACCCCTGCAAAACCATTCACCTGGGGATCGAAAAAGCCAGGACATATATAGAGATCAGGCCCTCCAAAATGATGCAAAGTTCCTTTTCGGAACGGTTCGATACGGGAGATTATTCCTCCTTCAATGGTGACATTTACAGGATTCTCAGTTACAGGTAGCTTACCTTGAATGATCATGATCGCCTTAAATCTCCAATTCGCGCTCTTAAATCCGAAATTCCTTTTGCTGAATCTTGATCCACAAAAAGAGTGGCATCTCCATGTTTCCTTAAAATGCTCGCCGGACAGACGGGAGCGATCGGCCCCTCCAATGTCTTTTTCACCGCTTCGGCCTTTTGGGAACCTGGAACGATGCAGTAAATGAATCTCGCTGAAAAAATCGTCGGAAGGGTGAGGGTCATCGCTTTCTTTGGAACTTCTTCCAGAATTTGAAAACAGCCGTCGTTCACCTGTTGTTGTCTCGAAGTCAAATCCAATTCAACGACCTTGACCAGCCTCGGATCATCAAAATCCGCAACCGGCGGGTCATTGAAAGCAAGATGACCATTCTCTCCGATCCCGATGCAGGCGATATCGATTGGATTCTGTCGGAGAAGAGCGGCATAACGATCGCACTCTGCCTCAGGATCTTCGGCCATTCCATTCAGGTAGTGAACCTTCCCGGGACGGACTTGATCGAACAATCTTTCCCGTAAAAAACGCCCGAAATTTTGTGGGGCTGTCCCGGGGAGACCGACATATTCATCAAGATGAAAGGCTGTCACCCTCTTCCAGTCCACGCCCCGGCTTTTCCTTAATTCTTCCAAAAATTCATTCTGGGATGGGGCGGCGGCAAAAACCATGACCAGTCCCTCCTTCTCTCTCATCGCCTCTCTCATCTTTTGAGCCACCGCCTGGCCCGATGCCTCTCCCATCGTTTTTCTGCTCTCGAAAATCTGCACCTTTAATTGATCTGCGATGAAACAACCTTTCTTCATCGCTTTTTCTCCTCTATCCGATCGGGGATGGTTTTATACTCTGTTTTATACTCTTGACAATTTTCAGGAACATTATACAATGCCGTTAACAGTTTTCAAATACTTTCAGTGAGGAGGAATTTATGAGAAGTTGGAAATTGTGCGTTGTTATTGGGTTTTTCGTCGTATTCTCGGCCACATTAGCCTCGGCCCAGTTCAAATTTGAGAGGCCAATCTCGCTCATCGTGCCTTGGGCGGCAGGAGGCGCTTCCGACCAGACTGCACGGGTTCTTGCAGGAGAAATGGAAAAGACCCTGGGCCAGAAGATCGCTGTCATCAATCAACCGGGTGGTTCCGGCTCCATTGGTCAAAAAGGCGTCTATGATGCAAAACATGACGGCTATACCTGGGCCGGTAATGCCGACGGAAGTGTTGTGACCTATCAGACCCTGGGACTTCTCGACTATCCCTCTCACAAGGATTGGCTTCACTACTACGCCATTTTTACACCCATTGTCATCACGGTTCCGGCAGACTCAAAGTTCAACACGGTTCTCGATCTGGCAGCCGAAATGAAGAAAAGGCCCGGAGAAGTGAAGGTGGCTTCTGCCGGCGTTGGAGCAGGCGGTCATGCAGCGGCTGAAACATTCAGGAAGGCCACTGGCATCGAATATAAACATATCCCATATAAAGGCGGTTATCCTGCTGTTGTGGCTACCGTTCAGGGAGAAACGGACGCCGTCATGCAGCTTTCTCTCGAAGTAGCGGATATGCTCAGGGCAAAAAAACTGAAAGCCCTGGCCGTCATGTCAAAAGACCCGCTCGTGATCTCCGGTTATGGAGAAATTCCCTCTGTCATGAAATTCATTCCGAATCACCTTCCCCTCGGTTATCTCTTTGGCCTTCAGATACCGAAAGCGATCCCTGATGCCGCCAAGAGGGTCATTGACGAAGCCTTCGATAAGGCATCCCAATCGGAATCGCTCAAACGGTTGGCCGATGAGAAAGCCTGCAAGGCCGTGAATATCCGCGGCAAGGATGCGGAGGAAGCCATTGAGCGGATCGGGTCAGTCGTTAACTGGATGTTCCAGGATATTGGCATGGCGAAGAAGTCTCCGGCTGAGTTTGGTTTTAAGAAACCCTGATCCATGAAAGAAGGAATTTTCCCGCAGGGATTTCCCCAGATCAGGGAAATCCCTGCTTTCTATTTTTACCGCCTGGAGTGAGACGATGGATGAAAAGCGTATGGCCAGGGCTGATTTCGTCACCTCGATCTTTCTCATCCTTTTTTCCCTTCTCATCATGATTTATACCGTTTTCAAGTTCCCGCGATTTCAGGAGTGGGGAGGAATCTACTCCAACCCCGGATTTGTTCCCTTTCTCCTGGGGTTCACCCTCTTTCTCATGAGCGGTTACCTCATCATCCGTTCCCTTAAAAGGCAGGGACATCTCGTTCGAATCTCGCGTGAAGGGCTGGGGATATTCTTTCGCTCTACGGTGGTCATCAAGCTTTTCGTCTGCTTTGGGCTTTTCATCCTCTATTATGCCCTCCTGGGTCGCATTCCATTTATCATCAATACGGCCCTTTATCTTTTTTCGTCTATCATGATCTTCGGCCGCGGCAAATGGTATATCGCTCTCATCATATCCGCAGCCACTTCCCTGGCCGTCTACTTTATCTTTATCAAAGTTTTCCTTGTCCCACTTCCCTGAAGGAGCGTCGTGAATGGGTCCTGTTATCCTGATGCAAGAATTGTGGAATTTGATGACCCCCTCCATTCTCTTCGAGGTCTTCTGGGCGACCCTGCTCGGGATCACAGTCGGAATGATGCCCGGCCTAACGGCCACAATGGGAATTGCTCTGCTGACCGGGCTGACTTTTCAGTGGGCTACCAAGGACGCCATTCTCATCCTCATCTGCATGTATATCGGGGCGATCTACGGAGGAAGCCGTTCAGCCATTCTTGTCAATATTCCAGGAACCCCCGCAGCGGCAGCCACGGTTTTTGATGGCTACCCGCTCGCACGGAGCGGCCGCGCAGGAGAGGCTATTGGCCTTGCCACCACAGCCTCATTTCTGGGTTCGATCATCGCCCTTTTCTTTCTGTCTTTCTTCACTCCCTGGCTGGGCCGGATCGCCCTTGAGTTCAGGTCTTTTGAATTCTTCTGGCTGAGTCTCTTCGGGGTGATCATCTGCGGCAACCTGACCGCTCCAAAAGATCCCCTCAAAGGGTGGATGTCAGGAGTCTTCGGCCTCTTTATCGCCACGATCGGGATGGATGTGATCCAGGCCTACCCAAGGTTTACTTTCGGAAGCATCCAGCTTTCCGGAGGGCTCTCTCTCATCCCCGCCCTGGTCGGACTTTATGGCGTCCCTGAGGTCCTCAATTCTCTCTCCGAAATCCAGAAGCAGGAAAAGGCGATGCAGATCAAGCGGGTCATTCCCAGGATAAGAGACCTCTGGGTGAACCGGAAAAACATCGTCCGATCCGGGATCGTTGGGGTGTTCGTGGGCGCCATCCCGGGAGTCGGTGAGAACATTGCTTCCTATGTCGCTTATGATTTCGCCCACCGGTCAAGTAAAAATCCCGAAAAGTTCGGGAAAGGATCCGAAGAGGGACTCATTGCAGCGGAGACCGCCAACAACGCCTGTGTGGGCGGGGCGATCATTCCTGTTTTGGCGCTCGCTGTCCCGGGAAGCCCTCCGGCTGCGGTTCTGATGGCAGCCATGTGGCTTCATGGAGTGAGGCCGGGGCCATTGCTCATGATCGAAACTCCCAACTATATTTACCAGGTCTCGGCCATGTTCCTGTTGGCCACCTTTGCCATGCTGATTCTCGGTCTTTCCATGGTCAGAACCATGGTGAAAATCTTAAATGTCAAGAATGCGGTGCTGATGCCGATTATCTTTATCCTTTGCGCCATCGGATCTTTTGCCATCAGCGGAAGGATCTTCGACATCCTGGTCATGCTGATTTTCGGGATCATCGGTTACGGGGTGAGAAAGATGGAGTATGCCGACGCCCCTCTGATTCTCGGTCTCATCCTTGGGGATATGCTGGACGAAAACCTCCGGAGAAGTCTCATGCTGACCTCCGGTTCTTTAACGCCTCTCTTTACCCGTCCTATCTGCATTGTTCTCATCATTTTAATCGGACTGACTATCGTTGCCCGGAGCCAGCATTTCAAAAGCATGATGAGTGAAACCAGGGAGACGGTCACGCGTGGCCTCGGCATCCGTCAAAAAAAGAAATGAAGGGAGAAGCGACTGTCCGTGAGAGAAAGAAGAATCGAAGGATTTTTATCAAAAAAAGAGATTCAGTCAATCCATGAATCGAGCCTGGAGGTCCTCTCCGGGACTGGTGTCAAGATTATCCATCCGGAAATCCGGTCTCTCCTCCTCGAAGCCGGGGCAAAAGAGGGAAACGATTTCGCTCTTCTTTTCCCTCCCGATCTGATAGAAACATCGCTCAAAAAGGCGCCCCGGTCCATTGACTTTATGGACATGAAGGGAAATAGGGTAAAGGTAAAACCCGGTGCTCCTCCCCTCTTCTGGACAGGAAACGCCATGTTCTATCTTCGTGGACCGGAGAGGAGAGAATTAACCAGGGAACTCTACACAGAGTTCTGTCGTGTGGCAGATCACCTGCCTCATCTCCACGCCATTGTGGGAACCAATCTTTCGGATTACCCTCCTTCGGCCAGAGACTTTGTGGGTTTCCGGGCAATGGCGGAATATACCCAAAAACATCTTCGCCCTGTCATCTTCACACCCAAAGGGATAGAGGTCATCCTTGAAATGGCGGACGTTCTTCTCAACGGAAAGTCTTTGAAGAACCATCCCATTTTCAGCCTCGGTTTTACTTGCGTCAGCCCTCTCCGCTGGTCAGATTCGGCCCTGGAGGTCTTCCGTGTATCTTCCGGATACGGAATTCCCCTCATGATCAATTCGGAGGTCATCTCAGGAGCAACCGGTCCGGTGACGCTCGCAGGGTCGCTTGTCCTTGCCAATGCAGAGGCATTGAGCGGAGTGGTGATTGCCCAACTCCTCGAACCCGGCCGGCCCGTTGTCTTCAATCTCGGTTTCTCTCATACCTTCGACATGAAAGTTGCGGAAACTCTGACCGGCGCGCCGGAGGGCGGACTGTTGGGGGCTGCGGGAAGCGCCATCGCCCATTTTCACCATCTCCCATCAGCCTCCTGGATGAACACCGAATCCAAGATCCCGGACGCCCAGGCTGCCTATGAAAAAACGCTTCTCGGGCTTCTGCATGGCCTCGTAGGGGTCAATCTCATATGGGGAATCGGAAATCTCGAATCCACCCTCTCCCTCTGCCCGGAACAGGCCATCATGGATAATGAAATTGCAGCAGGGATTCTCCGTGCCTTTAAGGGAATCGAAATAGATGAGGAACGGATGGCTCTCCCTCTGATCAAAGAGATGGGACAGAAGGGAGACTATCTTTCGAGTGAACATACCCTCAGGCATTTCAAAAACGAGTTGCGCCTCACCGACCTCTTGAGCCGTGAACGGTGGACGGTCTGGGAAACGGCGGGCAAAAAAGAATTGCTTGAAGTGGCAAAGGAACGTGTTAAAATGTTTTTAAGCGCTTCCCCCTCCGAGCATCTGAGCGGATCGCAGAAGGAGAAGCTTGAGCGGATTGAAAAAAAGGCATTGGAGAAAATCACATGAAGATCTCCATCTGTAATGAACTCTTCCAGGGATGGCCCATCGAAAGAGTCTTCGAATATGCGGCGAAATTGGGATACGATGGAGTGGAGATCGCACCCTTCACGCTGGCCGATTCTGTCACTGAGATATCAACGAAGAGGCGAAATGCGATCCGCCGTGCCGCAGAGGACAACGGGATTGAGATCGTTGGCCTTCACTGGCTTCTCGTCAAGCCCGAAGGGCTCTACATCAATCACCCTGACGAATATATCCGCATCCAGACCCAGGAATATATCGAGGCCCTCATCCATTTCTGCGCGGACATTGGAGGGAAAGTCCTCGTCCACGGTTCACCCCATCAGAGGACGATCAAGGAGGGATGGAACGCCAAGGATTCCTGGGATTACGCTATCGAGACGTTCAAGGTTTCCCTGAAGGCCGCCCGGCAGAGAAATGTCTTCTACTGCCTCGAACCCCTCTCTCCCGACCAGACCAATTTTATCAATACCATCAAGGATGCAACCCGATTTGTAAAAGAGGTGCGGCATCCCAATTTGAAGATGACCTTTGACTGCAAGAGCGCCTTCGCCTCTGAGAAGTCATTGACAGGCGCCCTCCTCCAGGCTCTCGACTCCGGGTATCTCCGCCATGTCCATGTCAATGACGCCAATGGATCGGGCCCCGGCTTTGGCGAGACGAAATTCGCGCCGATCCTGAAAACATTGCTCAAAAACGGTTATAAAGGCTACATCTCCGTGGAGGTCTTCAATTTCAGCCCCGACCCTCAGACCATCGCCAGCCGCTCCATCGGCTACCTCAAAGGAATTCTGGAGGGACTAGGGGGATCGAATCCTTCCGTTGTCAATATCTGAAATGACAATCTCCTAAATCACTATTTAGGGAATGGGTTTCCCCTTGACACATCATTTTTCTTTTCATATGATTGAATAACAAAACAAATTCCATAAAAGGAGGTGAGGAAGGTGAAGCGAACATGGATGAAGTATATTGCATCATATCTGGTGGTGGCCATGTTTATCATTGGCATCACACCGAGGGTCTATGCAGGATTCTCCCCCTCCGAGGCCATTTCAATGCTATCTTTCGATCGGTCTTCCGATCTTGAGAAGATTCGAAAGGTGCTCGAGATGAAGATGGTGGGAGAAAGGCTGAGGGATCTGGGTTTCACTCCTGATGAGATTGAAAAGAGATTAACCCAACTCAGCGACCATCAGATCCATCAACTGGCCCTCAACCTCGATCAACTCCAGGTGGGTGGCAGCGGTTGGGCCGTGCTTATTGTCATCTTGTTAATCGCCATCATCATCGGTGTCGTTATTTATGTTTCGGGACACCGGGTTGTCATCGAAAAAGAGAAATAGCAAGGGTACCTATCTTGTCAGAAAGTTATTTCTGGGGAGGCGCTCTCAAATGGGTGCGCCTCTCTTTCATCTTTTTGGCCTTAACTTGTGTATCTTCCTGTGCGGCCACTCCCCATTTAAACGGGGTTAAATCTCTTCATCTTATTAAAGACGTCCCGTTCTTTCCCCAGGAGACATACCAGTGCGGCCCAGCCTCGCTCGCAGGCGTGTTGAATTATTGGGGGACTCCGGTCAGCCCCGATGAAATTACCATTGAAATATTCAGCCCGTCAGCCAAAGGGACGCTCAATATTGATATGGTCCTGTATGCGCAGAAAAGAGGCCTGAAAGCCGATTCCTATCAAGGCTCTGTTAAAGACCTTAAGGAGAAGATTGATTCAGGGTTTCCTCTCATTGTCATGGTCGATTATGGTCTCGGGGTGGTCCGGCAGAACCATTTCATGGTGGTGGTGGGCCATGACGAAAACTCCATCATCGCCAATTCCGGTAAGGAGAGGTTGAAGAGCATCTCCATGGAGGGTTTTATTAATTCATGGAAGCGGGCGAAGTTCTGGACACTATGGATCACTTCCCGATCATAAGCCGCCTTGAAATGTTTAACCGGAGGATATTTCCTGCCCTTTTCCTTTGCTTTTTTACATTTCTATTCTTATTCGGTTGCTCCCTGCCAAAGGTGATCATCCCAAAGGACCCGCTTACCCCTGAAGAACATTTAAATCTGGGGGTCGCCTACGAAAAAAAAGGTCTGCTCGACTCCGCTATTAAGGAGTATGAACTGGCTGCCAAGAAACTTCCGATCGCCTATCTCTACCTCGGAAATACACATTTTTTGAAAAATGAGTTTGGCGAAGCAGAAACCTACTATAAAAAAATGATCAAGAAGGACCCCCGGAATGCCGATGCCCATAACAATCTCGCCTGGCTTTATTATATTAAGCGTGAAAAACTCGATGTGGCAGAAAGATATGCCTTGAGGGCAATCGAACTCAACCCATTAAAGGACCCCATATACAGGGACACATTAGAAAAGATCAAGGAACTAAAAAAACAGGAATTAGAAAAACTTCAATAACAATTCTTGGGGGTAGGCCCATTCTTATTTATAAGAAGTTTACGCCGATTTTAAAAACATTGCTCAAAAACGGCTATAAGGGCTAAGTCTCCGTGGAGGTCTTCAATTTCAGCCCCGACCCTCAGACCATCGCCAGCCACTCCATCGGCTATCTTAAAGGGATATTGGAAACCCTGTCCAAAGAATAACCTCCCTCCTTTTTCTTTCATCTTTTCTTTGATGGAATCGTAAAAAGTCGTCATTCCCGTGAAAACGGGAATCCAGAGAATTTTAACTAGTTGAAAACATCCCGCCAAGAGCGGGACTTGCGCAGGAATGACTGATAATGGGTTTTTCAGACTTTTGCGAGACTATCTTCTTTATTTTAATCTTTTCATAACTTTTGTGACAATTTTCAGAAATAGAATCGGCCAAAAATAATCAAATAGTTCTAATTACATAATACATTCAATATATTATACAATTTAAAATAAATTGGCATAAGACTTGCTGTAATTATCCTCAGGATTGAATCTTCTTAGAAAAACTATGATGGAGCATATTTCTGCAAAGAATAGCGAGGATTAAGAAAATGAAAAGCAGTCAGGAAAATATTAAGAATATCAGGTTTCAAGGGGACGATAAAAATAAAAACAACATATCTGATTTTTTTACCTTTCATGGCGAGCCCGAATCAACCTCGCCGAAGGATAAAAATCCTTCTCCTGAACAGGGCCCCAATTCTTTATTTCCTTTTCTCCTCGAATTGATTGACCACATCAGGGGGAGCCTCGCCGCCATGAAAACCCTGGCGTACTATTCTCAGGAGAACTTCAGGGATAGGGATTTAGGAGACTATTTTTACACGGTTGTCTCTGAAGACATTGAGAAGTCTATTTCTGTTTTGGACTGCTTTTGTGATTATCTAAATATCATCACTCCTGTCAAAAAGATAAACACCATTCATTCCCTGTTGGAAGAAATTTTAAAAGAGAACGGGAAGGAATTTGAAAATAAAAACATCCGAATCATCAAAAAACAATTTGAGCCAGACTTGCCTGAAACAACGGTAACGGACGAACAGATGAGGTTTATTTTAAACTCTCTCTTTCAATATGTTCTCTTTTCGATTTCGTTAAATGGCGGATTAGGTATCCTGACCCGATCCGTTGAGCCCCAAGGGTGGAAGGTTGAGGCAAAGGAACGATTTCAGAAAGATATGAAATATATCGAAATACTCATTATTTTAACCCATTTCGACTCTCAGGGAAAATCGTTAGACCTTTTGCCTTCCCTTCCAACCGACCATCGTGAAGAAGGAACGGATTTAATACTGCAAATGGTTAAAAAGACGGTGGAGAAAAACAGAGGGGCGATGGAAACGAAATCGTATGCCCAAAAAGGCATGAGGTTGATTTCTTTATTCTTACCCATTGAGAGGAGAAATGTGTTCCAATTCTTGTTGCCTGCGGATCGACAGAAAAAAGTGGGAAGGGGAGATTAATGGTTTGTCCTCTCCTCGACCGCCTCTCCACCTCTTTCAAAAGCCCGTAAATTTTCATCCATCGTGCGAGAGGGAAGTAAATCTCCGATGACCGATTTAAAGACCTGCCGGTCAATGGGCAGGACTTGAATGGCAGAGAGCGCTCCAAGCATGACAATATTGGCAAATATCGGATCGCCCATCTCCAGGGCAATCTCTGTGGCGTTAAGCGTCCAGACCCGTCTGCTCAGTTCCTGAATTTTTGCGATCACGCTCGACACCTCCGGATAAGCCGCATTGCCGGCGATGACATCAATGGGATGGATCGGTCTCGTATTGAGTAAGGTTATGATCTTCGGATTTCCATAGGGAGCCAGTATCCTGAGGCCCTCAACCGGTTCAAGAGCGATGAGAAGATCGCATTGTCCCTCGGGAATCAGGGGAGAAAACGGTTCCGTCTTTGAAATCCGCAGATGGCTCATGACCGAGCCTCCCCGCTGTGAGGCGCCGTAAGTCTCCCCGATCGTGATGACATGCCCCTGAGAGACAAGCATCTCGCCCAGAATCCGTGATGCCAGGACATTCCCCTGTCCTCCCACCCCGCCGATGATCACATTAAATGGATCTTTGGGAAGAAACATTTGGAATTCCTCTTTTCTAACCTGGCGTAGCCAGAACCAAACAGGTTTGGGGGGGTTAAAAATTCGAAATTCGAATGTCGAAGCACGAAATGGTTCGACTTTGCTCATCATCCTGAGCTTGTCGAAGGACAAACTCGAATTTTCAAAATTCAAATGTGATGGTCTTGAAAAAAGTCGTCTCACCGGTCCTGCGGCAGGAACCGGTGTCCAGGGGTTTGTTAATTATATGAGATTACTGGATTCCGGCTTTCGCCGGAATGACGATCTTTATTTTTTTTCGACTTTTTACGGATCCATCAAATGTATTAAATTTTTAATTATTTTTGAACATTTGAAATTGGGTCATTTGGTATTGTTTCGGACTTCGAAATTCGTGCTTTGGATTTATATCCTGAACAATCGCTAAAAACCTGTTTCGACTATGCATAACTTAATTTATAAACGACTGATCGCTGAAGCAGGACAGATTTCTGCACATACCCCGCATCCATTGCAGATTGCCTCGTCAATCTGTGCCTTTCCATCACTCTGATTCCATATCAACCCGGGACATTTGAAAACCCTCGTACAGAGCCGGTTGCAGCCACACGCCTCTCCCAAACATCGCTCCTGATCTATCTCGACCTTAAAAAGATTTTTCTGACGCTTTCCGCTCACCAGCGCGCATTCTCTCTTAAGGATGAGGGCCTTTACTCCTCTTTCCATTCGAATGAGCCTCAGGATCGTCTCAACGGTTTCCCCCGCATCGAAAGGATCAACCACCTCCACTTGGGACCCCAAAGCTTCGCAGATCGCCTTGAGATTAATAACCGGCGCCGGGCCTCCGGTTGCCGTCGAGCCGGTGCCCGGATGGGGCTGAAAGCCGGTCATGGCAGTGGCGCTGTTATCGAGAAGAAGCAATAAAAAGTTTGCTCCATTATAGTAGGCATTGGCCAGAGCGGGCATGGCTGCATGATAGAAAGTCGAATCGCCGCAAACAGCCACCACAGGCTGCTCCATCCCGAAGCGCTCAAGCTGGCCGAACCCGCTGGCCAATCCGGTTCCGGAGCCCATCGCATGAAGCGTCTTCATCTGGGAAAAACCTGAAGGCCCCATTCCCAGCGAATAACAGCCGATGTCGCCCAGGACAAAGCCATCCCGTCCATCCAATGCCAGAGCGGTCTTAATCGCCCAGTAAGTCGCCCGATGAGGACATCCGGCGCAGAAGCTGTGCGCTCTTGGCGGCACCTGTTTGGCAACCGCTTCATCGGCCCGCCGGCGATAATCTTCAGGCCTTGGCATATAGTCAACACTTAAGAGCGTCTGGAGCGCGGAAGTAACGATCTCGGGGTTGAGCTCGCCCACATCCGGAACCGTATGGTTCGCCTTTCCGGAGAACCGTTTTACTCCTAAGTCGGAACAATTCTGTGCAAAGAGCTCCTTCACATTATTCTCGAGAAATGGGTCCACCTCCTCGATGAACAATAAATTCTCAGACCTCCGGAGATGTCTCAGGACAAATTCCTCCGGCAGAGGCCAGGTCGTCCCGATCTTGAGAATGCCGATCCTTTTTTCAACTTTCAGATTGATCACCGCTTCAAGGGAATACATATATCCGCTTCCGCTCGTGATCACCATGAAATCAGGTTTCTCCGGCCCCCTGTAAAAATTGAAAGGGGACTCTTCAAACATCTTCTTCGCCCTTTCAAATTTCTCATGAAGGACCTTATGATTGGGCATGGCTGGAAAGGCGAGGCTTGGCCGGGAAAGGTCAAATCGAGGCTTCGGGCTGGACTGAGGGAGTTCGTCGAGTGTCACATTGCCCCTGGCGTGTGAAACACGGGTCACGCTCCGGATCAGCGCAGGGAGACCCAGCCTCTCCGAGAGGTTGAAAGCCTCCCGGGTCATCTCCTTGGCTTCCTGAAAATTGGCAGGCTCCAGAAGGGGCAAATCTCCGATTTTGGCGAAGAGGCGCGAATCCTCCTCGTTGCTCGAAGAGATTCCTCCGGGGTCATCCGCAACGACCACGACAAGACCTCCGCGGCATCCGGTCAGATTGAGATTGAGGAGGAAATCAGAGGCCACATTGAGTCCGTTCTGCTTCATGGCGCAAAGGCCTCTGATCCCTGACAGAGAGGCCGCCGCCGCCACCTCAAGGGCAACCTTCTCATTGATCGACCACTCCACATGGAGCCCCAACTCCTCAGCGACTCCGGCAAGGGTCCCGATGATCTCCGAGGACGGATTTCCCGGATAGGCTGCGCAGACCTTCACCCCTGCCTCAAGCGCTCCCCGGGCAATGGCCTCGTTCCCCATCAAAAGCGCCACTTTTCCGGGACTATTCTGAGCAATGGAACTCATCCGCTTACCCCTTCTATTGATGTAATGCCTTACTCTTTCGGCTCACATCCACGCTTCAGTGAAAAACTGTAAAAAGTTATGTTCCCAAAATCAGCATCCTTCCGGCCCATAGGGTTGGGGGGATTGGAGGAACTTTAGGGCGGAACCTCTCATATTAAACTCCATTGCCCAAACCTGGGTTATACCGCTATCTAACTTAAAATGAAGGTTACCCATAACATCTAATGACCCGCCTTCTAAAGTTTTTTCAATACTCCCAACCCTATGGGCCGAGGCACAGGGCGCCAATTTTTTCACGGCTTTTGAAGGATTATCTGTTGTTTTTCTCTCTCCTTGATGGCGATAAACGCTCGTTCCTTCTTGAGGAGAGAGGCTTCTCCAAGATGACCCAAATGATCCTCCGGCATAGGCTTAGATTCGACAATGCCTTCTCCTTCCGCTTTTTTAAAAAGGTCTTCACCTGTGTCAGAGCGGAGGATCACGGTGCTCCACCCCTCAATGCCCTCCACTGTGCCGACTGAGATATCCGAAAACTCAGCCGTCATATCGAAACAGACACGGCAGCCGTTGCGGATGAAGGGACGAATCTCATCAACAGGGAGGCTGTGTAATCCGTCCGCCATCTTTATCTTAAAAAGCCTTTCCGGAGGTGAAGTGATATCCATCTTTTCAATACATCCTTCTCCCACTCTCTTTTTTAAGAAGACCATCAATTTTTCATATTCGAGGGCCCAGGTGCAGAAGAGGCCGATGACGAGGTTCACTTTATCAATAGATCCTTTCTTTTCTACGGGGGTTGTCCCCATTTTTGCCAGTGCAAGTGCCTGGCAGGGCAGGCCCACCACTCCGATCTTCTCTTCTTCCTGCCACGGACCCTTATGGAGCGCTTCGAGTGTCGGACCCGAGACATAACTCGAACCGGCACAGGTCAAAATATCTTCACGATTCCTGACCACTCGACCTTTTGGAAGTAAGTCGGTATCCCGAAGCGTCAGAATGGCCGCATCAATGGCCTTCTTTCTGAGCGCAAAGTCGATCAGTGCAGAGACTACCCCGCCGCTCTGAGCTCTCTGTCTCCAGATGGGATCTTTTGCTCTGGCCATCAAAATGGCCCGAACAGGCCCCATCACAACATCACGATCATCCTTACCATGTGCTTTTCCTTGGAGCGAGCCCCGATCAACATCTGTCCGGGGGCAATAGGCAAAGCAACGGCCTTCGTCAAGACCGCAATCGTGAAGCTTGACCACCCTCCCCTGCCATGAACGAAGATAAGGACAGAGCGAAAGACAGGCGCCGCAGACCGTGCAGAGATCCTGCGACAAAACCCCTTCCTCTAAACCTTTAAGCCCTCTGTTCATTATAGATCTCACTTCACTATGCTCATTGCCGGATTTGTCGCATGAGATGACAGCGCTCTCATTGCAACATGACAATGCCTCTATGGGGTCCTTTTTCTAAAAGAAGGCAGCATTCCTTTCTCTTTAAGGAGATGGATTACTTTCAAGGCCTCTCCTTTATTTTCAAACTTTCCGACGACCACTCGGTGCCAGGTTTCTTGTGGGGATACCTTTCGTGGGATAATTTCTATTTCCTTTCCCGCCAGTAATGGTTCACCGCGATAAATTTTTGTAATATCAGGAGTCGAAAAGGTTCCGACATAAATTTTATAAGTGCTTTCGGAAGATTGGATGATGAACAATTCTTCCGTGATCCTGGGTATCTTAATCTCTTGGTTTACTAAAATGAGATGGGTATTGGTAATCTCAGGATTGAAATCCAAAAGGATGTCAACAAGGGTCGTATGGGTCATGCGGTAATATTTTTGCAACAGGAAATAAATGGTTTCCCCCGCTTTTACGGTTACAATTTCCATTAATGGATCCTCTTTTATTTTAGCCGTAAGAGAAGCAGGAGGGGGTGAAGGAAGCTTAAGGGATTCAGGTGAGACGGGCTTGGGTTCAGGGGGGTGGGTATCAAGAGGAGGACTTTTTAATGTTTTGAAATCCCCCCATTTGACAGATCCTTGCTGAAAGCTTCCACGAATCAGAAGAAGGAGTCCTCCCAAGCAAACCAAAACCAGGATGGCAAATGAAACTATTTTGAGTGAAACTTTTAAACGAACGGGGAATGGCCATACTGTTTTAGTCTTCTTGATTGAATGAAAGGGAGCTTTTTGTGAACTTGGGCCTTCCAATTCATTGATTACCGTCTGAATGATATCACCATCAATCCTTTTTCGAGATAACGTATACCCGACCCGAAAGGCATTATCACAAAGGATATTCATGCCGAGCGGAGTTCCCTGGGTGTAGTTGTAAATCATGGAGATGGCTTTTGGAGTAAAGAGGTCAAGGATGCTCCTTCCGACCAATCTAAGCCGATGATCGATATAATCTGAAGATTCCTCTTCGGATAATGACTTCATTTGAAGTTGAATTTTTATTCTCTGTTTAAGCCATCTTAACCCTGGTGAATTGAGTTTGTCTTCAAGCCCGGTTTGTCCTACGAAAATGATTTGAACGAGTTTTGGCCCCCGATTAAAAAATATCTCTAATTCCTCAATCAGCTCTTTGGAAAGGGATTGGGCTTCATCAATAATGAGGACCAATCGTTCATCCCTGGCGCTCATCTGATTCAAATAATTCATCAATTGATCAAAAGGATCTGTCTTGCTTTCTTGCGCAGCCGCTGGGTCCAATTCCAATAGAATGTTTCTTATTAAATCTCTAAAGGTAGTAAAGGGTCGGGGAATAAAGACCCCTTTGATCTTCTTCTCAAGGGTCGTTAATAAATAGTAAAAGAGCGCGGTCTTGCCTGTGCCTGCTGCTCCTGTGATAGAGATAAACTCATTTCGCTCCTCGATTCCACGAGTCACAGAATCCAGTATGTCTTGATGATGAGATGTTAAATAGATAAATCTGGGGTCAGGGATGGCTTCAAAAGGCTTTTCTGAAAAACCATAAAATGCGTTATACATCCATTAACCTATTACGGACAGGAGAGATGAGTCCATTCCATTCAAAAAATGGAAATCATTCCTTAGAAAACACCCTTGTTCGACCACCGTCCAGAATCTACACCTTTTTCATATGATCTGTCAAATGTATGGGAATAGAAAGTTTCGGAAAGGAGTCAACAAGATGACGAGAGCATTGGAGTCCTTGATAAAACTTGGAGGCCCAATACACGATCAAATGATTTGGAGTAAAGGCTTCACCTTTGGCAATTAAAGCTGAGGGTCGGGTGCTGCGCGGCAGCTACTAATTGACTTGGGCAGTCAAATAGCATTCGGACTTCATCAACTGCTCGTTGAGTCTCCGTAGGATTTCCTTCTGCTGCCGGATCGATAAGTCGGCATATTTAGGGTCTTTTTTCCCATATAACTTATCAATGAAGGCGATGCAGTCTCTGGCGATTCGGATCTGTGCCTGGATCATCTCACACTTCTTCATCCCCCAACGTGCTTCGATCGGATCCTTCGGATGAGGGGATAGCCAGGAACAGTTCTGATAGACATCATAAAATGTGACCGAGCGGCTCTTTGAGATATCGATGGAAATGGCCTTCATCATCCCCTCCATCATCTCATTGTCGAGTTGATTCGATTCGATGATTTGGGAAAGATGGTCCATCAGGAGATTGATCATCCCGTCAAGGCCAAGGGTATTGTGAATCTCCCATAGCTCCGAACCTTCGGGACAGCCCCCATTACGACATTGCTGGTACCCTGCCAGGGCAATAGAAACCCTATCCCTGAGAAATCGGGTGATCGTTCCCATGACGTTTACAAACTTTTCCATAGGCTCATAGTTTTTTGGGTCGATCCTCTTGGCCACAGCCTCAACATAATCTTCGTACCCCTCATAAAAACCAGGGGTATATTGCTCTTCGGAATAGAAGGGATGTTCTTTGACAGGGAGATACTTCCATCCGCCATTTGCAAGAACCGGCCATCGAAACTTCACCAGACCTGTGCGGATTTTCGATTCCGGCTTGGCAGAAAAAAAATTTCTCAAAACCAGTTTCCTGGCCTTCGGTGGAAGCATCGACTCCCACGTTTGCAGAGGATGGGCTTGGCTTCCCCCTAAGGAGACATGACCCACGATGGCGCAATGTGATTTTGCCATACAAAGAACCGTTCCCGGTGTGACCGAGTCGGGAGAAATCCGGATGGGATAGCTATCAAGAGGAAGAGTCCCTGTCCAGGTCTCCGAAAGGAGGTGGAGAAGGGCGGCACGAAAACGTTGGTCCTGGCGCCAGTCTGGGTGGGTTGGAAGATGCTTCCATTTTTTGGACCAGTGGCCGATCAGTTTGCCGTCCTTTGTAGTAGCAGCGGCAGGAAGATGGGCGATCCGTGCATAGATCCATCGGATCGCATAAGGGACATCCGCGCAGTCGGTTGGGGTCCTGTAGCGAATGAAAAAGTCCTCTGTAATATTTTCCTCCACCCATTTCCCAAACCGATACTCTTCTTCAATCGTCCATCGGTTGAGGCCGACTTCCCATATTTGATCAGAGGATTCATTCAGCGTCTGGCTCAGACAAGGGGTGGAAATAAGGATTATCAGAGAAAAAATAAAAAAGTGGTACACAATCGATTTAGAGCAAATTGTTAAACGGCATCTTTGCATGGATCCATCCGATTTTATTGTATAGAAAATGCCAAAGACTAAATCTGCAAATATGAATTGTGAATAAGTAATGGAATTTTTAGGACAATCAAAATATCAATAAGCGATCCGCGATCCCCTTTTCTTTTTGGATTACAATATTTGCTTCTGGATATCCCCTGTAAAATAATTTCGTGGGCGTTAAATTACCTTCAAAAAAGGTGCCAAAGGATTTTGAAGTTCAATGGGAGCAGCTTGCGAAAAATCGGATAAAATGCAGGATATTCGGTTACCGGACAAGAAATAATTTAATGACCATTCCTGTTTAAAAGATAACAAAATTGTAATCGATTCTATTGAGGGATCGATACAAAGTCTCTTAACACTCAGGTAGACCAGTTTTAAGAGAAAAAAGGTTGGGAGGCTTTGAGGATCAGTGGCCCATTAAATATAGTACTCTGCCTGATCAACTAAGCGTGGAATTCACCTCAGGGTCAGCGACTCATCCACATGCTTGATGAAGGGAGAGATGAAAAACTCGATGACCCTCCTCTCCCCGGTCTTGATCTCTGCGGTGACCGCCATCCCCGGGCTGAGAGGAAGATCCTTCTCTTTGACCCGAATCTTGAATCGATTCGGTCTTAACTTGATCTTATAAACCAGCCCGATCTTCTGATCCTCCTGGGCGTCGGGGCTAACAAAGAAGAGTTCAGCCTCAATCGTCCCGTATTTTTGAAAGGGGAAGGTATCCAGTTTTAGCTCCGCCTTCTGCCCGGGATGAATGAAACCAACATCCTTATTGAGAGCCATGGCCTCCACAATCAAGGGGGTTCCCTCCGGCACAATGGTCACAATGGGTTGCGCCGAAGTGACAACCCCTCCGATGGTATGCATGGCAAGTCCGTGAACCGTCCCATTCACAGGGCTGTAAAGTTTCTCCAACTGGGATCTTTTGCTCGCCTTGGTAAATTCCCCTTCGAGAACCGTTATATTTCTCTCCTTCTCAAGAATCTCCCCTAAAATGGACCGTTCCCTCTCCTTTTTCAGAGCCTCCAGGTTTTTCTCCGCCTCTTTTAAGCTATCCCTGATCTGTTCCGACAGTTTTCTCTGTTCATTCAACTCTTTTTCAGTCCTGACCAGTTCCTTCTGTCTCTGGAGATGTTCCATCATCGAGGCATACCCCTTTTCTGCCAACTGCCTTAAAGCCTCTTCCTGTTTGGCCACCAGCTCCAGCGCCTTCTCAAGTTTGGCAATACTTTCCTCTGAAGACAGAAGAGCGGTCCTCTTCTGCGAGATGACCATCTCGAGGGAAGCCACTTTGGCCCGGTGCTCATCTTCTCTCGCTTGCTTCAGGCTTTTCTGGAGAAGTAGTAACTTATCAGGATTCTTTCCTGCTCCATCAATCTCTTCTCCTTTCAGTTCAGCCTTCAGCCTCTCCATCTCATATCGGTTGATCGCTAAAGACCTCTCCGAACTCTCAACCTCAGCCTGGCTCATGGTGGGATCAAGCTCTATCAGAAGATCTCCTTTTTTCACTTTCTGTCCCTCCACCACATGGATGGCCCTGATCACCCCTGTTTCCCTGGGTTGAATCACCTTGACCATGCCATCCGGGATCACTTTTCCCCTGGCTACAACCTCCTCATCCACTTTCCCGAAATAACTCCAGAGAAAAGCGGCGACCATCAGCAAAACGATCGTCCACAAGATAATCCTCCCAATAGGAGAAGGAGGCGTCTCTTCAATCTCCGCAGCCTCCGGCAAAAATTCATAATCCAAATGGTCTTTTTTCATAGAAGTTGTCAGTTGTTAATAGTCAGTGGCCCGTTGTTTACTATCATTAGTCTTTGATATTTTGCCTATTGAATTAACGTATGCGCTTATTTTGGGAGTCAATTCTTCAATGAATTTTCGCATAGAACTTACCTCTGTCTCGGTTAAAAGTTGTCTCTTGTATGCTCTCCGAAGCCAATGTTTCAACTCAAACAATGAGCCTCTTGCTATTCTGGCAAATCTTCTATTATCGGCAAAACTACCACGCCCGGTTCCTTCGGCAATATTCGCACCGATCGAATCTGCAGATTTTATCATCTGTTTGCCAATAGTGTCTTGTGCCAAAGAACGCCATTTAATTACAATACCCCACACAATATCAGCCAATTCCTCCGACAACTGATAAACACGGAGGTTTTCAAATCCTGTCTTTTCCATTAATTTAGTTCCTCCAATGAACAACCGACTTTATCTTTAATGTTTAACCACGGACTACTGACCACAGACAACAAACATCTTTCTTATCCACAGACCACGGACTACGGTCAACTGACAAACGTAGTTTGTTGTAATTGCAGATGATGATAAAGTCCTTTTTTACCCATCAACTCATCATGCGTCCCCAACTCAACGATCTCCCCTCTCTCCAAAACGATGATCCTTTCAGCCATCCTCAAAGTCGAGAGCCGGTGGGCAATGAGAATCACGGTTCTCCCATGGCAGATCTGTCGTAAATTTCTCTGGATGATCGACTCCGATTCGGAATCCAGGGAAGAAGTGGCTTCGTCAAAGATCAGAATTCGGGGATTGGTCAGAAGCGCTCTGGCAATGGCGATCCTTTT
>VGRU01000019.1 GCA_016875255.1 Deltaproteobacteria bacterium | reverse complement strand
TGGAAACCGGAAAGGGAAGTGCCCTTTGATCCGGTCCCCATTTCCAGCCCACAAATCCCATCAGGACCATCTCAAATCCGAGGGTGATGATGATCAAACCCAGGACGGTTGGATCCTTCGCCTGCCTCAAGAAAACAAGCTCAAAGAAGACGGCGAGCAGAATGGCGAACAAAAAGGTGAGGGCGAGCGCATAGGGAAAGGGGACCTGATGCGTTTCGAGAAGGGTGAAGGCGATGAAGGTGCTGATCATGGCCATCTCACCCTGAGCGAAATTGAGGACTTCAGAGGTCTTGTAAATAATGACCATGGCAATAGCTATCAGGGCATAACAGGCTCCCACCGCCAATCCACTCACAACCAGTTGACCAAACATTTAACCTCCAGTTCGGAGTATTTAGTTCGGAGTTCGGAGTTTCAATCTTTTATACACAGCGACATTAGTTACAGCAAAAGGTGTCATTCCTGCGAAAGCAGGAATCCAGGAAAACACTGGATTCCCCCGTATCAAGTACGGGGCAGGTTTAGTCAAGCCCGGAATGACAGATTGCACACGATTTATTTTTTACTCCGAACTACGAACTCCGAACTCCTAACTATGTTTTTAAAACGGCCATGTCTTCCAGTAACGTTTCGTCCGGATCCAGAATCCGAATATCCCCAGGGGTTCAAAGAGGACGATCAGGATCAAGATCAGTCCATAGACGATGACGGCAATGTTTGAAATCCCTGCCATGCTCATATATTTCTGAGAAAAAGTGACAAGCGCCGGTCCGATCAATGATATGTCCTGGATCGCCTGAAGTTTAATATCGAGAAAAGTCATCAGGGTGGCTCCGCAGATAGGGCCCATGACGGACCCCAGTCCCCCCACAACGACCATAGCGAGAAACGTGATCGACATGATCAGATGGAAGCTCTCGGGATTGATGAAGCCGAGAATAAAGGCATAGAGGCCTCCTCCAATCCCTGCATAGAAAGCGCTCACCGCAAAGGCGAGAGTCTTATAATAGGTGAGATTGACTCCCATGGCCTCTGCCGCGATATCGCTGTCCCGGATGGCAATGAAAGCACGCCCCACCCTTGTCTTGATTAACTTCACTGCTCCGATGGTCATCAGAACCGCGATGATCATGATCACATAATAATAATGGATGTCCTTCATCGGCGTTCCGAAGAGTTCGAGCTTGGGGGCCTGAAGTCCCATCCTTCCCCCAAAAAATTCCATGTGCTTGATGATCGTCGTAATGGTCATACCGAAACCGAGGGTGGCGATGGCGAGATAAGGACCCTTCAGACGAAGGGCCGGCAGTCCCAAGATAAATCCAAAGACAGATGAGACAAATCCTGCAATGGGAAGGGCAATCCAGAGAGGGAAGCTCCACCTCAAGATGAGAATAACGGTTGTAAAGGCTCCGAGAGCGAAAAATCCGGCATGTCCCATGGATATCTGGCCTGTAAACCCAACAAGGATGTTCAGACCGATGGCCACAATGGCATGGACCGTGATGAGATTAATAATATAAAGTGATAATCCTAATGGATGATACTTCTGGATAAGCCAGGGTAAAAATCCCAAAAAGATGAGAAAAAGAATGGACCAGACGAGGATCGTGTTGCTTTTAAAAAGTTCGATGTCTTCGTAATAATTTCGCTTTATGTCCATAGAGACTTACCTGATATCGTGCTGGAAAGGTGATAGGTTCCCCTGGCTGGTTTGATCATGGCGAGATGTATTATAACTGTGATACCTTGATTGTCAATCTTTTTTTTGGGAGAGCTATAAAAAACCTTCACGCTCTCTTGATTACATGGATTTCAAAAGAAGATTACTCAGATTTCAGAGATTTCCAGGGTTTTTCAGAAATCTCAATGAAATTGATTGAATCGTCCCCCCGGGTCTGTTAGAATTTGGGCGCTTCAATATAAAATATCCTAAAGAGTATTACAAGGAATAAGAAGAGGCTTATCTTGAGGATCTTTCAACTTCTTAAGGGAGGGGGACAGGGAAGAGGGGGGAGGCCTGAGCCTCCGGTCAATAAGGAGGAAAGATCTTATGACCAACTCATCGATGAGCTCATGGCATGGAATATTGAACACACCGATATTCTTGGGATATTGCGAAAAGAGATTGATGAAGAAAGGCTATTGAAGTGGTCCGATGCTTTAGGGAAAGGGATCATAAAAAATCTCGATTCAAACTTCGGCAAGAGGGAGGACAATCCCTATTTTCCCGTTTTTCTCGACCTTTATAAATTCGTTAGAAGCCTGAGAACAAAACTTTTAGGGAACCCTGCCATGAAGAATGTGAAGCCTCTGGAGAGATCCGACTCCCTTGTGGTTTGCATACTCTGTGGAATCCGTGCTTTACAGAAGGAGAAGGGGGCAAAACGGCCCATGGACACCCTTCAGTGGATGATGCTGGAACGGTATCTGGGATGATTCTTCATGATAGTTTCGAAAATCCTACCGATCGCAGGAAGGCACGAACCATGAATATACTCCAGGTGTTTAGGTTACGGTGACGAAGCCCGTTTCGGCTACCGGTAACGGTTACGTACAAAGAATTAAAAGACGGCAACCGTAGCCTTTTACTAACGATACGGGCATCTTTACCGTTACCTTTCCACCACCGACTTTTTACTTTAATGGGGGTTGACTTTTCAGGGCGCTTCTATAATAATTCTACAACAGGGCGCTTAGTTCAGGGGGAGAACGCCTGCTTCACACGCAGGAAGTCACTGGTTCAAATCCAGTAGCGCCCACCATTTTTTGAAAGTGGAGAGTGGAAAGTAGAAACTGGTTTTAGATCACCACCTTCCACAATCTACTTTCCACCTGCGAGAGCGAAGCGATGTCCGGACATTCGAAATGGAGCACGATTAAACGGAAGAAGGGCGCGGCGGACGCCAAGCGGGGAAAGCTCTTCACCAAGATCATCAAGGAGATTATGGTCGCCGCCCGTTTCGGGGGAGGGGATATCAATGCCAACCCGAGGCTTCGAACCGCGGTTCTCGCCGCCAAAACAGAGAATATGCCCAAAGACAATATCGAAAGGGCGATCAAGAAAGGGACCGGGGAGCTTGAAGGGGTCAACTATGAAGACCTGACCTATGAGGGGTATGGACCGGGCGGCGTGGCGATCATCTTAGAAGTCCTGACTGATAATAAGAATCGGACGGTTGCAGAAGTGAGACACGTCTTTTCCAAGCACAATGGGAACCTCGGCGAAAACGGCTGTGTGGGTTGGATGTTTGAGAAGAAGGGATTAATCCTCATCGATAAGAGCGGCGTTGATGAGGACCGTCTGATTGAAGTGGCTCTGGATGCGGGGGCCGTCGATGTAAAGGATGCGGGAAAGGATTTTGAAGTGACCGTACTTCCTGCCAACTTCGATGATGTGAAAAAAACCCTTGAAGAGGCAGGCTTTAAATTTAACACTTCTGAAGTGACCATGGTGCCTCAATCCACTGTCCATTTGACCGGAAAAGAAGCGGAACAGATGCTTAAACTGATGGAGGGACTTGAGGATACGGATGATGTCCAGAAGGTCTACGCCAATTTCGATATCTCCGACGAAGAGATGGAACGCCTCAGCGCCTAAAAACAAATTTTTTGTTCTGCTGAAAAGGCCACCGTATCATCGCCATCAAGATGGGTGGCTTTTTTTGCATCCGGAGCATATCTTATCGTGAAGGCGATTGGAATCGATCCCGGTCTGGCCATGACAGGCTTTGGAATTGTGGAAACCCTTCCCCGCGGGGGAAGGGCCTGTGATTGGGGAGCCATTCGAACAGAATCCAACTCTCCCATTTCCCTCCGTCTCAAAATCATCTATGATGGAATAAAAGAGCTGCTCGAAAAATGGAGGCCGGGCCTTCTTGCCATAGAAGAAGTTTTTGTGCTCAAACAATTTCCGAAGGCGGCCATTCAGTTAGGAGAGGTACGGGGAGTGATCTACCTGGCCGCTCAAGAGTTAGATATTCCAATCGTTGAAGTAAGGCCAACAGAAGTGAAGAGCGCCTTGACAGGAAGCGGCCGGGCGGATAAGAAACAGATAGAGAGGGCCATCCAACAATTACTTAAGATTGAAGGATCGCTCGGGTCGAGCCATGCGGGCGATGCCCTGGCTTTAGCCCTGACCGGCCTCTCCCGAAGCAGAAACTTTAGGTGGTGAACTCTGCTTCTCGGAAAAGAAGCAGAGAAATACGAAATTCGAAGCACGAAATCCGAAACAATTCTAAAGGTTATCAGAATATCAGGATGTCAGGTTGTGGGTATCAGGGCATCAGGATATTAGTTTAAATGATTTTCATTTTTTTCTTTTTCCTGGTATCCTGATTCTCTGATATTCTGCATCCTGATTGCCTGGTTACCTGATTTCCTCTCGTGGTTATGGATTTCGATATTCGCCTGCCTGCCGGTAGGCAGGGATTTCGGATTTTTGGGGTGAAGGATGATTCGCTACATCGAAGGAAAATTGTTAAAGAAGGAAGAGGATCGGGTGGTCATTCTGACCAATGGGGTGGGTTATGAGATTCTCCTTCCTGCCATCGTACGGAAAACCTTTAATCCCAAAAAAGCGGGCGAAGATGGAGAGATCGTCAAGCTCTTCATCCATTATCAGCAGACCGAAAGGCAACCCAAGCCCGTGCTCATCGGGTTTAACTACGAACCGGAGAAGGAGTTCTTCGAGAAGTTCATCACGGTGGAGGATATCGGTCCACTCACGGCCGTGAAAGCGCTTGTCCAGCCCATCCCCAAGATTGCGAAAGCCATTGAAGAGAGAGATTCAAAGACACTTGAGAGCCTGAAGGGAGTCGGAAAAAGGACTGCAGATAAGATCATCGCAACGCTTCAGGGAAAGGTCGGGAAATTTGCCCTGATGAGAGAGGATCAGATTCCTGTCGAGGTCGAGATTTTTGACTTTAAAAAGCAGGTGGAGGAGGTTTTGGTGAGGGATCTCGGCCACAAAATGGGCGAGGCCCAGAAACTGGTCTATGAAGCGATGTTGAGGAATCCCGGCATTTCCACTCCCGAAGAGCTCTTTGAGGAAGTTTATAGAGGACAAAAGGGAGGCTAATTAGTGTCTGTTTATAAATATATTTTTTCCGTCATGCCGGACTTGATCCGGCATCCAGTCCTGGTTTTGGTGAAATTGAAATTGCTGGATTCCGGCTGGAGTTTATCCCGATGAAGATCGGGGCCGGAATGACAACCTTATTGGAAACTGTTAGTTTGTGGACAGACTCTAACTAATAAAATTTCAGATTTCGGATTTTAGATTGTAGATTGAAAGTCTTGGAGATAAATGATGAAGAAGTCTGAGGAAGAAAAGAAGCCTGAGGTCAAGGAAGATGCTTCTAAAGAGATTGAGGATTTTCTCGATCTGAGGCCCAAAAAGCTTTCGGAGTATATCGGACAGGGACAGGTGGTTGAGACGCTGGAGATTGCGATCGAGGCGGCAAAGAAACGGGGAGAGCCTCTCGATCACATCCTCTTTCATTCCCCCCCGGGATTAGGAAAGACAACCCTTGCCCATATCATCGCCACGGAGATGGGAGTGCAGATCGTGACCTCCTCGGGCCCTGCCCTCGAAAAAGGAGGAGACCTGATCAGCATCCTCACCCACCTTGAGAAGGGCGATGTTCTCTTTATCGATGAGGTCCATCGCCTTCCCAAGATCGTGGAGGAGTTTCTCTATCCGGCCATGGAGGATTTCTGTATCGATTTTATTTTTGACAAAGGAGCCCATGCGCGAAGCCACCGTTATCGGCTGGCGCGGTTCACGCTCGTCGGAGCCACCACGCGTGCGGGTCTCCTCTCCGCCCCCCTCCGTGAACGGTTCGGAATATTGAGGAATCTCGAGTTCTATTCTCTCGAGGAATTAGGCCGGGTGGTTAAACGCTCTGCCGCGCTCCTGGGCGTGCCCATCGATCGGGAAGGAACAGAGGAGATCGCCAAGCGTTCCAGGGGCACACCGAGAATTTCGAATCGTCTCCTCAAGAGGATAAGGGATTATGCCGAGATCCGCGGGGATGGGAAGGTCACGAAAGAGATTACCGATGAAGCGCTTCGTCTCGAAGGAGTGGATGAGATGGGTCTGACCAGCCTCGACCGGAGGTTCTTAGAGACCATCATCCGCTATTATAAAGGAGGGCCGGTGGGCCTGGAAGCGATCGCCGCAACCCTACAGGAAGAGGCGGACACGCTGGTCGATATGGTGGAGCCTTTTCTTCTTAAGATCGGCTTTGTGGCAAGGATGCAGAACGGAAGAAAAGCAACGGAATTAGCCTACGAACATTTCGGGATTCCCTATCATGAGTCCGGAAGACAGCTCTCGCTACCCACCCGCAAAAAGCATTAACCCCATATTCCTATTTTAATTTCCCTTTCGAAGGACATCCTCAAAATAGGCGATCGTTTTTTTCAGGCCTTCTTCTAAGACCACTTCCGGAGTCCAGCCGAGTTTTTCTTTGGCCAGATCAATGAGGGGCTGACGCTGTTTCGGATCATCGGCAGGAAGGGGTTTGAAAGAAATTCTTGACTTCGATCCTGTCATTGCGATGATTTTTTTTGCCACTTCGAGAATGGAGAGTTCGATAGGATTTCCAAGATTGACTGGACCGGTAAAATCTTCAGGAGTATTCATCAATCGGATTAAACCACTGATCATATCGTCCACATAGCAGAAAGAACGGGTTTGGGATCCGTCGCCATAGATGGTGATGGATTCATTTCTCAGGGCCTGAAGGATAAAGTTGGAGATGACACGGCCGTCATCGGGATGCATATTGGGTCCGTAGGTGTTGAAGATACGGGCCACCTTAATTTTAATCCGATGCTGACGATGGTAATCGAAGAAGAGGGTTTCGGCGCATCGTTTTCCTTCATCGTAGCAGGAACGGGGGCCAATGCAGTTGACATTTCCCCAGTAATTCTCAGGCTGGGGATGGATGGAAGGATCTCCGTAAACTTCGGAGGTGGAAGCCTGAAGGATTGTAGCCTTAAGACGCTTGGCTAATCCCAACATGTTGATCGAGCCGTGGACATTGACCTTTGTCGTCTGAACAGGGTCATTCTGGTAATGGATGGGCGAAGCAGGGCAGGCCAGGTTATAAATTTCATCCACCTCCACATAGAGAGGAAAGGTGATGTCATGGCGGACAAGTTCAAAATAGGGATGGTCCAGAAGATGGACAATGTTTCTTTTTGTTCCTGTGTAAAAGTTATCCACACAGAGAACATCGTGGCCTTCTTTTAAAAGGCGTTCGCAAAGGTGAGAGCCCAAGAAACCCGCGCCGCCCGTCACTAAAACTCGAACCTGGTCTGAGCTTTTCAATTTAGCCTCCAATGCTCTTTTTTAAGCAATATTTCATGACGGAACGCCACCCGCAAACCATGAAAATACTTCGGGTGTTTGGGTTACGGTTACGAAGCCCCTGCCTACCGGCAGGCAGGCGTTTCGGTTACCGGTAACAATTACAAAAAAAGGTTTTCGGTGACGATGCTCGTATCGAAGCAGGAAACTCGAAACTTGAAGTTCGAGTATCCAGTGTCGACCATCGAACTTCGATACGAGCTTCGACAACGACAAACGTCAATTTCAATTTAACGATACAGGCATCCTTACCCTTGCCTTAACCTTTTTTTCTTAAATCAAAGAACATCTTTATTAATCTCAACCTTGGCTTTGGATCGCAGATGCTGGAGCCAATTTTTGAAGAATTCCTCCTGCTTCTGGTAGATCAGCTGTTTTTCAAGATTCTTCTTGACGGACTCAAACTTGCTCCGATCCGCGGGTTCCGCACTGAGAAGCCTCACCACAAAATATCCCTCTTTTGTCTTTAAGGCCTCTTTCGGAAGAGGTCGTTTCTCAGTCAGGGAAGACAGAGAGGCCATCCATTCTCCGGCAGGTCCGATTTTTGGGATTACACCTCCTGCCCGGCTGAAGAAACCCGTTTCCTCGATCGAATAACTTTTTCCCGAAATAACCTTGTTCATCTCTTTCCCGGCTTTGATCTGATTGAGAATCTCTTCCGCTGTCTGTCGGGCCTTCTCTTCGGTCTTCTTTCCAGCGACCTTCCGGATGACCTCCTCTTTTACCTCCTCCAGAGGAGGAACCCGGGATTCTTTTTTGTCCAGCAATTTCAGGATGTAAAAATTGGGCGGGATATTGACCACAGGAGAGATCTCCCCTATTTTTAGCGAAAAAGCGCTGGAGTGGAAAGAAGGGTTTTTGCCGATTCCAGGGATATCGTCGCCTTCCTTGAAGAAACCGGTTGTCTTTATCGGAAGATCCTTCTCGCGAGCAAACTTCTCTATGTCCCTGCTACGGAAGAGGGAATAAAACGCATCATCTGCTTTCCGGGAGGCTTCTGCCTTTGCCTTCTCTTTTTTGAATGTCTGATGGATCTGGTCTTTTAATTCTTCGAAGGTCTTTTGTTTCTCCTCTTTGACCTCTTCCACTTTGAAGATATGGAATCCACCCGGACCTTTGACCAGTTCGCTCAGTTCCCCCGCCTTGAGCGAGAAGAGAGGTTTCTCAAAGAATTCATTGATCGTTCCCTTCTGGAGCCATCCCAGGTCTCCTCCCTTCTGAGCGGATTCCGATTCGGAATATTGTTTGGCAAGAGAAGCAAAGTCCTTTGTCTTCCCGGCCTTTCCAAGTATCTCTTCAGCCTTCTTCTTCTTTTCCTCAATCCTTTCAGGCGGGGCCTGTGGATCCACTCTAATGAGGATCTCCCTGACCCTGACCTGTTTGGGAACCTTAAAGCTCTCTTTGCGCTGATCGTAATAGCGCTTGATTTCATCAGGAGAAATCTGGATCTTGAGCTCAACATCAGAAGGACGGAAGGCAAGATATTGGACCTGGAGGTAGGCGGGAATCCTGAACTCCTCCTGATGCTTCTGAAAATAGTCCTTGATCTCAACCTCGTTGGCGCTCACCTGGCCCCTGAAGGCCTCAGGAGCGATCTTCACAAAATGGAGATTGACCTTCTCGTTTTCAAAGAGATAGGCCTCCAACATCTCTTCCTCCGACACCTTTCCTCCATTGAGCCGGATGAGGTTGGCCACCTTTGAATAGAGGAGGTTTTCCCTCTGCATCCGCTCAAAATCTTCCGGATTCATCCGGTTGAGGTTTAGGAATCTTTCATAGAGGCGTGAATCGAATTGACCATTGACCTGAAAGGAGGGGATCGATTCGATGGCCATTCTCAATTCCCCATCCGAGACCTTCAGGCCCAATCTCGTTCCTTCCTGGAGAATAAGGGTCCTGGAGATAAGCTCTTCAATGACATTCTCTCTGATGCGGAGCTCCCCGATCATCTTCTCATTGAAGGCAGGGCCCATCGCCTCCCGGTAGCGGTTCATCACTCCCTGAAGGGTTTCCTGGTAATCCCTGATGTGGATGGCGGTTCCGTCCACCATTGCCGCATAGTCGTATTTTTTGTCCCGGAAGAAGGAATATCCTCCCCAGGAGATAAACGTCACTGCCACCAGGAGGAGAAGACCCTTGAGCATCCAGGAAGTGGCATGTTTCCTTAAGATCGTTAACATGATGATTCTCCTTTCAACGAAGGAATATTAATCAATCCTCCTGAAAAAGACAAGGGCAAAAAGATAGACGGAAGGTCACCCTCTAAAGATGAAAATATTGGGTCAAGGCAAAGGTTAAGACGCCGGTTTGGGCAAAGGACAAAGGTTATGGCTGTTGATTTGAAACCCTTCCCCCAGACCCGTAGACGAAACTGGCATCCTTGCCCTGGCCTTCGCCCAAAGACTCTATTTTCTGGCAATCGAATTTTCTTGAATCGTAGAGAGAGATTTGTTAATATAGTCAAGCCTCAATTAATCGACAGGAGAAAGAGATGGTGTTTAATTCACTGCTGGGTCTGTTTTCAACGGATTTGGCCATCGACCTGGGAACAGCCAATACCGTTGTTTATGTTAAGGGGAAGGGAATCGTCTCTTCGGAGCCCTCTGTGGTGGCGATCCAGAGGGATTCGAGAGGGGAGAAGCGCGTTCTGGCTGTTGGTCGGGAAGCCAAAGAGATGTTAGGCCGCACACCCGGAACCATCTTTGCCATCCGGCCGATGAAGGATGGGGTGATTGCCGATTTTGAGATCACCGGCGAGATGCTCAAGTATTTTATCGCCAAGGTCCATAACCGGAAAGCCCTGCTGCGGCCCCGGGTAGTCATCTCCGTGCCCTCGGGCATCACGCCCGTTGAGAAGAGGGCGGTTCGGGAATCGGCCCAATCTGCGGGGGCAAGGGAAATCTATCTGATCGAAGAGCCTATGGCCGGAGCCATTGGCGCGGGGCTTCCCATCACTGAGGCTTCAGGGAATATGGTCGTGGACATCGGAGGAGGGACCACAGAGGTAGCCGTCATCTCCCTGTCGGGAATTGTGGTCAGTCAATCGATCCGGGTGGCAGGGGATAAGATGGATGAGGCCATTGTCCAGTATGTGAAGAGAAAGTATAATCTCCTCATCGGCGAACGGACAGCGGAACTGGTCAAAATCAGTATCGGGACGGCTTACCCCGAGGAGAATCCTGAGTCCATGGAGATTAAGGGAAGGGATCTGGTGACCGGCATTCCCAAAACCCTTGAAATCAATAGCGAGGAAATCCGGGAGGCCCTGGCCGAATCAATCAATATGATCATCGATACAGTGAGAATCACCCTTGAAGAGACGCCGCCGGAGTTAGCCGCAGATATTGCGGATAAAGGGATCGTCCTGGTCGGCGGTGGGGCGCTCCTGAAAAATCTCGATGTCCTTCTCCGGGAGGTGACAGGACTTCCCATCACGATTCCGGATGATCCGCTCTCTGCCATTGTGTTAGGGGCGGGCAAGGTCCTCGACAATGAACATCTGCTTCGAAGCGTCACATTCCAGTATTGAGATTTTTGAAAAGGTTCAAAAATCTCTGATTACACGCCTGCCTGCCGGCAGGCAGGGATTATGAAACGATTGCACAGATTAAAAATGCAGAGAGCGTCAAGTCGTTTTTTAGAGCTCTCATATTAAAGATAGATGAGGATAAGAGACTTCCTCTTTCGAAGATATGCCATACCCACCGTCGTCATCCTCCTTCTGTTATCTGCCCTGATTCTGATCTCCTTGAGGGTAAAAGAGCGAAAGGGAGTGGCCTTTACGGATGGTCTCCTGATGGAGATCTGCTCGCCTTTCCAAAAAGGGTCCACCTTTGTCATCAACAAGATCAAAGGAGTCTTCGAGGGGTATCTCTTTCTGGTCCATCTTCACAGAGAGAATGAACAGCTCAAAAAGAAGATCGCCGATCTCCAGGAAGAGAACGATCAGATGAGGGAAATGGCTCTGGCCCACGAACGTCTCCGAAAACTCCTCCAGTTTCGGGAAACGCTGTCAACAACGGTCATTGCCGCTGAGGTGGTCGGCAGGGACCCTTCCTCGTGGTTCAAGAGCGTTACCATCAATAAAGGGGAGAAGGATGGCGTTCGGAAAGGAATGGCGGTTATCTCGCCGGAGGGGGTGATCGGTCAAATCCTTAAAACCGCCCCTTCCCATTCGGTCGTCCTCCTCATCACCGATTACAACAGCGCTGTGGACTCCATTGTCCAGAGAACCCGGGCCAAAGCGATTGTGGAAGGAGAGGGCGAGAACCGGTGTCAGTTGAAATACCTTCTTCGTGCGGAAGATGTGGTTGCAGGAGATAAGGTGGTTACTTCCGGTCTGGCTGGAAATTTTCCTAAGGGGGTGATGATCGGAGAGATCAGGAGGGTGGATAAAAAAGGCCATGGCATCTTTCAACATGCGGAACTGGTGCCCAGTGTTGACTTCACAAGGCTCGAAGAAGTCCTGATCGTCAAGGAGTCTCCTCCTCCGCCCGCCGAGGAAAAGGTTAAGAAGGTGAGGAAGGGGAAGTAAGTTCGGAGTTCGGAGTGAATCAGGGAAAATTTATAAAAGATGGTCTCGTAAAAAGTCGTCTCACCGGTGAAAACCGGTGTCCAGTGTTTTCATAAGTATCTGAGATTACTGGATTCCGGTTTTCGCCGGAATGACGATCATTAGGCTTTTTCGACTTTTTACGAGTCTATCATAAAAGATTGAAGAAGAAATGAAAAAAGTTATTTTGCCTCTGCTCTTAGGGATCCTTTTTTTAACGCTTCAGACGACCTGGCTTGCTTTGCCCTTCATCCGATGGATCCGGCCGGACATCGTCCTGATCCTAACCCTCTACCTGGGCATTTTTTCTCCCCCCATCTCCGGAGGAATTTTAGTCTTATTTTTGGGGTATTTGATGGACCTCTTCTCAGGAAATGGCTTCGGCCTCTATGCCTTCTCAAGGCTCTTTCTTTTTTATTGCGCCCAGATTTTCAAAGACCACATTTATCTTGAAAGCTTTCCCTCCCGGTCTCTTTTCGTCTTTCTCTTTGCCCTGACCGAAGGGCTCATCCTTCTGATTCTTCTCAAGGCTCTCAATCCGGAACACCTTCCGAATCTCTATTCTCTATTCTTCACCATTTTCCTTCCCCAGTCTCTCAGCACAGCCCTCCTTTCCCCGGCTCTCTTCTCCCTTTTGAAGAAGGGATCTTCTCTGCTCTATGCTCAGCCCGGGACCGGAATCGGAGGCGGGGAATAAGCCATGATGGAACTCAATACCCAGAGGATGGAAGATTTCAAAGAGAGGTTCCGGTACCTTAAATTCTTTGTGGCGGGGGCCTTCCTTCTGATCTTTGTCTACCTCTGGTACCTCCAGGTGATCAGGGGAAGCGATCTTCGACAGTTATCGGAAAATAATCGAATCCGGATTCGCGAAATGGTGGCTGACCGTGGAATGCTGCTGGACCGAAAGGGACAGATCCTGGCACATAATCGGCCCTCCTTTGATGTTTTTCTCGTGCCGGAAGATATCAGGACAAATCCGGAAGCGCTGGAAAAGATCGGTGAGATACTCAATCTCCCCGGGGAAGAAATCGGCGAAAAGGTAAAGGGTGTGAAACGGCGGCCGGCCTTCAGACCGATCAAGCTCAAATCGGACATCGACTGGGACAGGCTTGCATTGCTCGAGTCGAACCGGATTCATCTGCCGGGGATACTGGTGGATGTAAGGCCGAGAAGGGCCTATCATCATGGAGCTCTTGCTTCTCATCTCTTAGGTTATATCGGAGAGGTGGATGAAAATGAACTGAAGCAGATGAAGGACAGGATTTACCGCATGGGGTCCATGATCGGAAAGTATGGGGTGGAATACGAGTGGGAGAATCAGCTTAAAGGAGTGGACGGCGGGCGTCAGATCGAAGTGGATGCATTAGGAAGGGAGATCAAACCCCTCCGGAGCGTGGAGCCTTTTCCCGGGAATAATGTCGTTCTGACCATTGATTTCGATCTCCAGAAGGTGGCTGAAGAGGCCTATCAGGACAGGAACGGAGCTCTCATCGCCATGGATCCTAAGACAGGACGCATTCTCGCCATGGTGAGCAAACCCTCCTTCGACCCTTCCATCTTTGCGAGAGGCGTCAGCGCAGAAGAGTGGAAGGCGCTGATGGATCACCCTTTCCATCCCCTTCAGAACAAGGGAATTCAAGGGCAATATCCTCCGGGGTCGGTTTTTAAAATCGTCACCGCGATCGCAGGCCTGGAGACAGGAGCCATCACGCCTCAAACACAGATCACCTGCACCGGCGTCTTTCCTTACGGGAACCGGGATTTCCGGTGCTGGAAAGAGAAAGGGCATGGAACCCTCAATCTCCACCAGGCCCTTGTTGAATCCTGTGATGTTTACTTTTATCAGTTGGGATTGAAAGTCGGAGTGGATGCCATTGCCCATTATGCCGGCGAACTCGGTCTGGGTAGAAAGACAGGGATAGGGCTTCCCCACGAAAAGGCAGGGATTGTCCCCTCCACCTCATGGAAGAAAAAACGGTTCGGGGCTTCGTGGTATAGCGGAGAGACCCTCTCGGTTGCCGTGGGTCAGGGATACCTGAATACCACCCCCCTCCAGCTCCTGATGCTCATTTCAGCCGTCGCCAATGGAGGCAGACTCCATCTGCCACGGGTCGTGGAGAGGGTGGAAAATATTTATGGAGAGAAATTGAGGGAATATTCTTCGGAGGAAAAAGGCAGGGCGAACATCTCAGAGGAGACGCTCCGCGTGATCCAGGAGGCCCTGATGGGAGCGGTCAATGAGCCGCGTGGGACAGGATACGCCAGCGCATTAAAGCAGGTGAAAGTGGCGGGAAAGACGGGAACCGCGCAGGTTGTCCGGATGGCGATTGATTTTAAGAAAGGGGATATGAACCGGATGCCGCTCAAATTTCGGGATCATGCCTGGTTTGCCGCCTACGCCCCTTTCGAGGATCCCCAGATCGCGGTTGCCGTCCTTGTTGAGCATGGGGGTTACGGCGGGGCCGCCGCGGCTCCCATCGCTAAAAAGGTGATCGCAAAATATCTCAATCTTGAAGTCCCTGCGCCGGCAAAGACGGAGGAGACTTCATCGGACTCTGTCCATGATTGATCGGCGTCTCTTTATCCATTTTGACTGGGGTTTGCTTGGGATTGTGCTCCTCATCGCTTCGATCGGGATTCTCAATCTTTACAGCGTCACTTCGAACGAAGAGACAGCCGGCACGCCCCTCTATCTGAAACAGGTCCTCTGGCTGGCTATCGGCCTGGGAGCGATGCTGGTCATCGCTTTCGTCGAATACCGGTTCTATACGGACTTTGCCTATATTGTCTATGCCACTGCCGTGATCCTTTTAATCATCGTTCTGGTCTATGGCATTATCACCTTTGGGGCCCAGCGATGGATGAAAGTAGGTCCGCTCATTTTTCAACCTTCCGAATTTGTCAAGATTTCACTCATCCTGGCGCTGGCGAAATTTTTTCAGAGATATCCGGGCCGGGAAGGTTATTCGTTGAAACAGCTTGCCTTCCCTTTTTTCCTCCTCTTTTTACCGATGATTCTCGTCCTTAAACAGCCTCACCTGGGAACAGCCATCGTCCTTCTGCTGATCTTTCTTTCAATCCTGATCTTTGTTAAGGTGCGTTGGTCCGCTCTCATCACCCTTGGGGTGATCGGGCTTTCCATCCTTCCCCTTGTATGGAGATTCCTTAAGGATTATCAGAGACAGCGGATCATTACCTTCTTCAATCCGGACCTCGATCCTCTGGGCGCCGGCTATCACCTTATCCAGTCGAAGATTGCTGTCGGATCGGGCGGACTCTTCGGAAAAGGATTTATGAAGGGGACCCAATGCAAGCTTGGATTTCTACCCGAACAGCACACCGATTTCATCTTCTCCGCCCTGGGAGAAGAATGGGGCCTGGTCGGATGCTTTATTGTGTTGGGCCTCTATTTTTTACTGATCCTGTGGGGTCTTCGCATCGCCATAGGGTCGAAAGACCGGTTCGGCGCCATCCTCTGTTTTGGCGTGGTGGCCATGCTCTTCTGGCATACCTTAATCAACATCGGGATGGTATTGGGATTAATGCCTGTGGTTGGAATTCCCATTCCCCTGCTTAGCTACGGGGGGTCTTTTCTCCTCTCCACGCTGATCGGAATCGGCCTCCTCCTCAATGTGAGCATGAGAAGGTATCTCTTCTAGATGCGGATTTCGGAATTCGGATTTCGGAATTTCATTCCGCAATTCGCAATCCGCATTCCGAAATTAAAAGGGCACATCATCATCGGGTGCGGGACCTACGTCATGATCAACATCCGCTTCCCTCTCCGAGATGGCGCCCTCAGCGGGCGCACCCGGCGACCCTAACATCTGCATCTGGCTGGCGATGATCTCCGTGGTATATCTCCGGTTTCCGTCCTTGTCGTCCCAGGTGCGTGTTCGAAGCCGACCCTCGATATAGACCTGTTTCCCCTTGTTCAGATACTGCCCGCAAATCTCTGCCAATCTCCCGAAGGCCACGATCCGGTGCCACTCGGTCATAGCGACCTTCTCCCCGGAGCGGTTAACCCTATTTTCCGTTGTCGCCATTCGGAAATTGGCGACCTGGGTGCCACTGCCGAGAAATTTGACCTCCGGGTCTGCTCCCAGGTTGCCGACGAGAATCACCTTGTTGACTCCAGCCATAGCCTCCTCCTTTCTTGAATGAATACCATGAAATTCATACTTTGTGATGGATTTAATTTCATTCAACTTCAGCGGGAACCTTACATGGTTCACACCTTACCATTTCTCAATCCCGTTTTCAAGGGAATGTTTTCTGATTGAAGTGTCATCCCCGGAAGATGAAAATATTCCGGCCATTTTTATAACGGTGACGAAGCCCGTATTGTTAAATTTAAAATAACGTTTATCGTTGTCGAAACTCGTATCGAGGCTCGTGAATAGAATCTGGATGCTCGAGCTTCGTTTTTCGAGCCTCTTGCTTCGATACGAGCGTCGTCACCCATAACCGTTTGACGATCAACTCCTAATAGGCATCCTTCCCGTTGCCGTTAGACGAGACCTATTTTCTATCCAATATTGACGTGGCCTCATTTATATTTTAGCCTTTTAATATGGACCGGCTTGGAACGCTGACGAGGGGGATGGCCCTATTCTTACTGATGGCGCTTGGGGCGGCCATCACGGCGATACCGCTTCTTCAGGCGCAGGATTCCTCGTCCGCACTCCGGAAGGCTTCTGTTTGCGAATCCTTTGGCGTCCAGAGATTTGAGGCCAGAAAGGAGGCGCCTTCCTTTTCTCTCAAAGATTTGAATGGAAAGCAGATCTCCCTGAATGAATATAAATGGAAACCCCTTCTCCTTTTTTTCTGGGGTTCCTGGTGCCTGGCCTGCAAAGAGGATATCGCTCTACTGGAAAAATTTGTTGAAAAAAACCGGGGTCAACTTGAGATCCTGACCATTGCGATTGACGGAGAGAAGGAGAAAAGGGTAAGGAAAGTTGTTAAGGATCACCGGATCAGCCTGCCGGTGCTCCTTGATCAAAAGGAACAGGTCGCACGAACTTACGGAGTGAGGATGATTCCCACCGCTTTCCTGATCAACAGGTTGGGCCTGGTGGAGGGCATGGTCGTTGGCCAGAGGGACTGGTGCTCGCAGGAGGCCCTTTCTGCCGTCAAAGAGCTTTTAGACCTTCGTTGACAAACCTCTCCTTTTTCGTATATTATTTCTAAACGTAACACCTTAGCGCTTTATAAAATCGTCCCCATGGGACACCGGTCAGGAGGGCCGGGAAAGTTTTAGAGCGGAAACCTTTTGAGTGGTCCGATAGTCGTTAGTCTGATAGTCGGTTAGTCAAATGACTATAAGACTATAGAACCATGAGACTATATGGCAAAATTAAAAGACCGCATTCTAAAACTTTGGCGGCATCTCTGACCGGTGCCCCAACCCATCCCATTTCAAAGAGCTAAAGTGTTACCCTTCCGCCAATTCAACTTAATAAGGATTTTTTTGTGAGATACCTCCATAAAACAGAAAACACCTCCATCCCTCAGCGATTGCCCTGCATTCCTCTTAAGGATACGATCATCTTCCCGTATGTGGTGGCCCCCCTCTTTCTTCAATCGGAGGAAGCCCTCACTGTTCTGAATAAGTCCGTGCTGGAGAACAGCCTCATCGGATGCATCTATCAGCGAGCCCATCTTCCAAGGGACCCTCGGCCCAGAGAACTTCTCCCCATCGGAACAGCCTGCAGGATCCTTCAACTGGTAAAATTACCCAACCGGGGCATGAAAGTTTTTGTCGAGGGTATTTCACGTATCTATATCGAGAACATTGTTCAGGAGACCCCCTGTTTCAGGGCTGATGTGAGGGAGGTGGTCGAGCCTGAGGAGAAAAACCTCCTCTCAGAGACCCTTGTCCAGAGCATCGGAACGCTCTTTAAAATCTCCCTCTCTGTGGGAAGGCCGCTGCCCGATGAGGTTTTAAAAACGCTTGATAAGATCGAACAGCCGGGCAGGCTGGCTGATCTGATCGCCGTCACCCTCCGATCGGGGCTGAAAGATCAGCAGGAGATCTTTGAGACAATCGATCCTCTCGAAAGATTGAAGAAGGCGTTCGACCTTTTCAGCCGGGAGTTTCCATCGTTTTCCCTGCGACCCCATCTGCTCTTCACCTCGAGCAAGGAAGCGGGAAAATCGCAGAGAGAGCATCCCCTTCGGCCTCCGATAAAGGGCCAGAGGGAGGCTCCTGAAGAGGACCCTTATCTGAATGAGATTCACGAACTTCGCGAAAAGGTTCAAGCCGCAGGAATGCCACAGAGGGTGGAGGAGATCGCCCACAAGGAGATTCATCGCCTCGAACGGATGAATCCGATCTCCGCAGAGTATACGGTCTCCCGGACCTATCTCGACTACCTCATCAACATTCCATGGGATAAGAAGACCCTGGATAACCTCGACCTTGAAAGGGCGATGGCCATCCTGAACGAGGACCATTACGACCTCGAAAAGGTGAAGGACCGAATCCTTGAATTTTTGGCGGTCAAAAAAATGAAGGATCCCATGAAAGGACCGATTCTCTGTTTTGTGGGGCCGCCGGGAGTGGGAAAGACTTCTCTGGGACGCTCCATCGCCCGGGCCCTGGAGAGAAAATTCATTCGCATCTCCCTCGGGGGGGTGAGGGACGAGGCGGAGGTCCGCGGCCACCGGAGGACCTATGTGGGAGCCCTTCCTGGAAGGATCATTCAGGAGATGAAAAGGGCTGGAACCTCCAACCCGGTCTTTATGCTCGACGAGGTTGACAAGATCGGCCAGGATGTCCGTGGCGATCCGGCAGCTGCGCTGTTAGAGGCCCTCGATCCGGAGCAAAACTTCTCCTTCACCGACCATTACCTGGACGTCCCCTTCGACCTTTCCCATGTCCTCTTTATTGCGACGGCGAATACCCTGTCTCCCATTCCTCCGCCGCTTCTGGACCGGATGGAGGTGATCCATCTTCCGGGATACACGGAAGAAGAGAAGGAGAAAATCGCCTTCCGGTTTTTAATTCCTCATCAAAAGGAGGAGAACGGACTGAAGGATAACCCTCTCTCCTTCACAATGGAGGCGGTCTATAAGATCATCAGGGAATATACCCGGGAAGCAGGAGTGCGGAACCTCGAAAGGGAGGTCGCCACTGTCTGCCGTAAGATCGCCAAAGAAGTCGCAATGGGAAATCAGCCGGAAGAGATCGTCAATGTGTCCGTGGTGGAGGGGCTTCTGGGGCCGAGAAAATATTTCCGGGAGGTTGCCCAGGAGAAAGATCGAATCGGCGTGGCCACGGGACTCGCATGGACGGAGAACGGAGGAGACATCATCTTCATCGAAACATCAAAGATGAAAGGGGACAAAGGGCTTCTCCTGACCGGTTCTCTTGGAGAGGTGATGAAGGAGTCGGCACAGGCGGCCCTCTCCTACATCCGGGCCAATGCTCACTCGCTTGAGATACCGGAAAATTTCTATCAGGAATGGGATATCCACATCCACGTCCCGGCGGGAGCAACCCCGAAAGACGGGCCCTCCGCGGGCATTGCCATTGCCGCGGCTGTCCTCTCTCTCTTGAAAGAGAAGCCGGTTCCCCACGATGTTGCCATGACCGGCGAGCTGACCTTGAGCGGCAGGGTATTGCCGGTGGGAGGGATAAAAGAGAAGATCCTGGCCGGCCGGAGGGCCGGAGTGAAGACCATCATCCTTCCGAAAGAGAATGAGAAGAACCTGGAAGATATCCCCGAATATGTCAAACAGGAGATGAACTTCATCCTGGTCGAACATATCCAGGAGGTATTCGATTCGGTCTTGCCATTACAGATGTTAGTAATCCGGAGTGATGAGTTCACCTGCCCGCCGCACAAGGCTTTGGCAGGCGGGGAGTTCGGAGAAAAACATTCGGAATTTAAACCTCCGAACGAACAACTGTAAACTCAAAACTTTGCCTAATGCAAACCTTCAAATCCGGTTTTATCTCCATCCTTGGGAGACCCAACGTCGGGAAATCGACCCTTTTCAACCGAATCATCGGAGAGAAGATCGCTATCGTTACCGATACGCCGCAAACCACACGGAATCGAATCCTTGGCATCAAAAATGTCGAAGGAGGACAGCTCATTTTTTTAGACACTCCAGGCATCCACGAGGGCCGGTCCGAATTGAACAGGCGAATGGTCCAGACTGCCATTGCCTCGAGCTGGGATGCGAATATCCTCCTCTACATGATTGAAGCCTCGTCCCCTCTTGCGGAAGAGGACCGGAAGATGGTCGGCTCGCTCGAGGGAAGCAAAGGGCTCCCCTTTCTGGTGATCAATAAGATCGATTTGGTCCGGAAAGAGAGGCTCCTCCCTTTGATGGATCGGTGTCAGAAACTCCATCCCTTCGAGAAGATCCTTCCTGTTTCGGCGGTTACGGGAGAAGGGGTGGACCTCCTTCTCGAGGAACTCCTGAAGTCCCTTCCCGAGTCCCCGCCATACTATCCGGAGGAAGTTTTTACGGACCAGACGGAGAGGTCCATCGTTTCGGAGATGATCCGGGAGAAGGTGATCCGTCAAACCTATCAGGAGGTGCCCCATTCATCCGCCGTGACCATCGAATCGTTTAAGGAACATCCCGAGAAGAATCTGGTGGTCATCCAGGCAACCATCCATGTCGAAAAAGATTCTCAAAAAAAGATCCTCATCGGAAAAGGCGGTCAGAAGCTGAAAAAGATCGGGGAAGCGGCGCGTAAGGAGATCGAAGCCTTCCTGGAAAAGAGGGTTTTTTTAGAGTTGTGGGTGAAGGTCGAAAAGGATTGGACCCGGGACCCCCGCGCCCTCGATGAGCTGGGTTACTCACCCCTACGGAGGTGATTGTTTGGTGAAGGAAAGAGAGACCCTTGGAGAATTTCTCAAGAGAGAGCGGGAGCTGAAAAAGATCTCCCTGAGGGAGCTTTCAAAGAACACGAGAGTGAAGGAACACTTTCTCAAAGCCATCGAGGAGGACCGGTATGAGCTTCTTCCTTCTCCAGTTTACATCAAGGGATTTATATCCGCGTATGCCAGATCTATTGGGTTCGATCCCCATGAAATCCTTCTTCGCTATGAGCGTTTTTTAAAGGGGGGGGAGGCCGTCCCTTCGGAAGTCAAATCCGGGAGAAAGCCTTTAAGAAAGAGCGCGGCCCCAAGAAAAACCCTATGGAACCGGAAACAAATCTGGGTGGTTTCAGGAGTCCTCGCCATCAGCTTTCTGATTTCTTATTTTCTGCACCCTTATTTATCCGGTCCCCCTTTAGAGCAACCCCCGAGCAAACCGGAAGTCCGTGAAACCCCACTCCCCACCTCCACCCCGACCCCCCAAATTGCGGAGATTTCCCCTGCTGTTGGGGGAAAACCTTTCTCGGTTGAGATCAAGGCCATTGAGGAGACGTGGGTGCAGATTCAAGTCGATGGCCAGTCACAGACCGAGACCCTCTTCAAGCCAGGAGAGGGGAGTTCTTATCAGGCAAACGACCGGGTCGAACTCGTGATCGGAAATGCCGGCGGTCTTGACCTGGTCTTCAATGGAAGGATGATGGAGAGGTTTGGCAAGTCAGGCGAAGTGGTGATATTGGTTTTCACGCCTCAGGTTGTGGAGAGGAAGAAACCGTAAGAAAAAAGTCAATTAGGATAAGGAAGCCAGGAATGCAGGAAAATTTCTAATTTCTTTGGGACTGGTTTTTTCATGGCTTCATGGTTTCCTTATTAGGAGATCGAGGGAGGGAAGAGGGCAGATGTCGCAATATGACGATGAAGGCGAAAGGGAAAAAATTTCATGGAGGGAGATTGACCGGAGAAGAGACCGGAGTCCTCATGCCCCGAAAGAACCTCCCGGAGAACAGAAGAGGTCTCGTCGGTCGGAGTGGGTGATGAAGAAGTATCGAAAGGAGGCGGATAAGCTCTTCATGGGAAAGAAAGGGACGAAGAAGCATAAGAAGGCTCAGGGAGACATCGATCGTTTTCATGGCACGGAGCAGTTCAACGAAGCGGTCAAAAACTATTTGGATCAGTACGGTTTGCCCGATGATTGGCGCACACTCTCTCTTCTCCTGGATTACACCGATCCGGAGAAGGTTTTAGAGGCCATCCAGGCGATGAGACCTCTTTATGAGGCAAGATCACCCATAGAGAAACAGGGCTTCAAAGCTAAACTCGATATCCTGGCCATGACCACAAGCCATAGCGACCTCCGGGATGCGGCCGAAGAGATGCTCAAGACATTATAAGGTTGGTCTGTTCGTGTCCGGAGACTTTAGTCTCTTAGCAATGAAATTGTGCGCAAAATGGCAATAAAGTTTTTTAGATCGAGTGGATTTTAAATCCGAAGCACGAAATCCGAAATTCGAAACAATCCCCAATAACCCAATTTCAAATGTTCAAAACGAAAACAGTTTAAGAAATTTGAATTTTGAACATTCGAATTTGTTTCGGATTGGTCCTAAGAGGACGCTTCGCCCGATATTCGAATTTCGAAATTATTCAACTCCAAAAACCTGTTTGGTTCTGGCTTGGCCAGGTTAGGTTTTGGAGCTGTATTTCGGGGGGAATTTCAATGTGGTTTTCTGTTGAAGGGGTTGGCGCCTTTTCTGGCGCAATCGTTCGAGCCCCTTCTGCTCTCCATACTTGCCCCGTTAGAAATAACCCCCACTCGGTTTCGAGTCGCAACGACTGGAATTTCTAACGGGGCTTGCCGAATCGTCCGCCTTTTTGCATATCCTTACAATTTATAATACATCAGCTCACGTGAATAGGGCTTGACCTTGTTGATCAGCACGTTCTGCTCCTGCTGGTCCATCGGTTGAAAAGACCGGGCGATCCTGACATTCATCTCTAATTGATCGATGGTTTCACAGCCCACCACAGCCGCTGAAATCGATTGGGTCATGGCAAAACGGAGAAACATCTCGATCGATCCATCCCCGAAAACCTTGGCACAGACCCCGCGTGAGAGAGTCTTCATTCCCAGAATTCCCATTCCTTTATCCAGAGCTTTTGGAAGGACCGCTTCGAGAAAAGACCAGTAATGGGGCTCGGCCGGATTAACAGGCAAGAGCACCACATCAAAGGGAAAGAGATCGAGGGCTCGCGAAAGAATGGTCGGGTTTCTGTGTCCGGAGATCCCGACAAACCGGACCAGTTTATTCCGTTTGGCCGCCTCAAGGGCTTTGATTGCCCCTCTCGGCCCGAAGATCTGCTCAACATCTTTTGAAGACCTCACATCGTGGATCATCCAGAGATCAAGAAAATCGGTGTTCATGTTTTGAAGGGTGACCTCAAGATGCTTTAAGGCTCCGTCTCCGCTTCGTTCGTGCGATTTGCTGGCCAGGAAGATTTCCCTCCGCCTTTCCTGGAGGGCCATCCCATAGTAGGATTCACTGCTCGCATAGGCCCGGGCCGATTCGAAGTAAGTGATTCCCAGCTCAAGGGCGCGACGAATCAGAGAGACCGCCCTTTCCTCTTCATCATGGGTCCTGAGAATCCCTTCTCCGCCCAAACCGAGGATGGAAATTTCCTCTCCGGTCTTTCCCAGCGGCCTTTTAGGAAAGATGTTTTTCTCAACCATCTTCTGGACCTCTCCTTAACCTTCAGGATTTGAATTAACACGAATCCGCATTGGAATCAACCTGGAATTCTCATTATCAAAGAGCGGTCTGTTCGGCCAGACGTCGGCTCGTTTCAGCGACCATGCACCAGATAATATCAAGAGGAAGGTGTGACTGGATCGTCGAATCGAACAGGACCCGGATCTTCGGAGGGAACTCCTCATTTCCCTCCCAGAGGAGGTAAGCGAGGGGAATTCTGGTGAATACTTCGAGGACGAATGCCTTGTCCCCATAAAATATTTCGGTTCCACCCAGTCGTCTGCCTGCCTTGAGAAAGGCCTCCGGATCTTTTCCGTATAGAACTTCCAGCTCTCTGACCTGGAGGCTATGGGGCCCCTGAAAAAAGTTACTTCCCCCTTTGAGGTCCTTTTCGCTCACCCATCTGTTCTCGGGCTTGATCTCTTTGGCTCCAGTCAGATAGACGAGGACCATAAGAGTCAAGAAAGGATGAAGTTTTTCAACAACGGTTTGATCATTCCACTCCACCCTAACGATTTTTCTTGTCTTTGGAGTAATCAGATATCTGAGATGATAGACAGGGAGGATATATCCTTCTTCAATCGGATGGTATAGGGCATCGGTTCGGTTACAGACATCCGCAGGACGAAGCTGGGACAGGTTATCCCAATGGAAAGCATCTGCGGCGATTTGTCGATTGGCGCCTTCTTGTTTCATTTGAGGAGGTGTTCTGAGGGGAGGCAAAATGGTGGAGCTGAACGGGATCGAACCGTCGGCCTCTTGAATGCCATTCAAGCGCTCTCCCAGCTGAGCTACAGCCCCACCTGATTTGAAAAATAGATTAACACACAAAAAGAAAAGTTGTCAATTATTTGGTTTTTATTTCCTTAACCTTATCCTCAACCTTTAATTTGACTTCAATAATAATATTTTTTATATTGATGTCTGTGCCGGAGTGGTGAAACTGGTAGACGCACGGGACTCAAAATCCCGCGGGCCGCAAGCCCGTGTCGGTTCGATTCCGACCTCCGGCACCAATTCTATTTCCTTAAAAGTCAAGTGAATGTTTTCAACAACGCCCCCTTCGTCAGAACAATTGAAAGGTGAGGGCGGATGAGGTTTCTGGAAGGAAAAATAAGTGAAAGGTTTGAACAACGTACCATTGGATATCTTATTGTCTCACTCGGGGAGGAAAACCCTCGCCTTCAGGCGAAGACTTTAGTATGCACACTGTGTGCAGGTTTTTTAGATTTCCCCTCGTGAGGATTTCTGTGCTGTTTGTTTTGTCTTTAGCTGACTTCAGTCAGTAGAGAATCCACCAGCTTGTAGCTGGTGGTAGTTCAATTCTTTTTTTTTCTAATTTGGTGTATATATTTATATGGAAATGAGGAAATAATACCTATGAAAGAGCTCGATCGTATAACCATTGATCCGGATATTTGCCTTGGCCAACCGACCATTCGGGGGATGAGGATAACTGTTTCAGTTATTCTTAAACTCGTCGCCAATGGAATGACAACCCCCGAAATATTAAAGGCCTATCCGGAACTTGAAGAGAAAGATGTTGCTCAGGCCCTAATGTATGCAGCCTGGCTTTCCTCAGAGAAGGTGAAACCGATTCCGTTCAAAGGAGTCGCGGGTGCCTAACGTTGGATTTCTTGCGAACATGAACATCTCCCCCTTGACCGTGGAGGCATTGAAAAATCACGGGTGGGATATCATTCGTGTCTCCGAGGTCATGGACCAAAAAAGCAAAGATATAGATGTCCTGCTCTTTGCCCAACAACAGAATAGGGTGGTGATCACACAGGACCTTGATTTTTCACAGATCCTGGCATTAAGAGGATATCCTAAGCCGAGCCTGATAAGTTTACGTTTCGAGAATGCAAGGCCCGATTTTCTCACAGCACGGATTATCGATGTCGTTTCGAGTATGGAGAAAGAATTAGAAGAAGGGGTCGTTGTCACCGTTGATGAGATATCTGCAAGATATAGGAATTTACCTATCAGGTTAGAGTAACATGGGAAATGATTTTCAATTGCTCAAAAAGCCCGTTCTCAAAAAGAGAATGGGCTTTTTTTCGCCTGAAAGAGAACAATTGACCAGAGCAGAGGAGATCAGGTGAACATCAAAAAACAAGACCCCCAAGCTTCTGAGTAAGTTGAAGTAGGGTCGGAAGAATGTGTGTAAACTGTGGCCGGAGGAAAGGACGCCGGAGTAATTGAAAGGTGAAGGGAAATGAGGTCTTGATTATTTCGGTGGGATGGAATGAAGTTGCATTGGAACCAATGTTCCTTTCAATTCAGGGGGCTTTATGAGTGAATTGAAGACTTGTTTCAAAAAAGTTGATTATGATCTGGGTGGATTACTCCATTACATCGAGATCGGTGATATCGGGCTACCAGACATTCAGCGTCCTTTTGTGTGGTCAAATGCGAAAGTACGTGATCTTTTTGATTCAATGTACCGTGGGTTTCCCGTCGGTTATCTCCTCTTTTGGGAAAACGCTGGGACCAACGGTGCAAAACAGATCGGCGTTGATGCCAAGCAACGCGCAGCCCCGTTACGTCTTATTGTGGATGGCCAACAACGCCTGACTTCGCTTTATGCGGTCTTTCGAGGTAAGAAGGTCTTTGATGCGGACTATCGAGAACGCCGCATTGAAATTGCCTTCCGTCCACGAGATGGAAAATTCGAGGTTTCAGATGCTGCAATCAGACGGGACCCGGAATGGATTTCGAATATTTCTGAACTTTGGGCTTCTGGGAAATCAAGTTATCAGATCGTCAGAGGATTTCTACAGAGCCTTTCCAGCAAGACAACCTTGACTGATCAAGAGGAAGAGCAGATAAGTCATAACCTCGACAGGCTCTTTGACATACAGAAATATCCCTTCACGGCGCTTGAGGTTGCGCCATCCGTTGATGAAGAGCAGGTAGCTGATATATTTGTACGCATTAACAGCGAAGGGGTCAAACTTAACCAGGCGGATTTTATCCTGACGTTGCTTTCAGTGTTCTGGGATGATGGCCGAAAGGCTCTGGAAGACTTTAGTCGAAAATGTCGTAAAGCCCCGGACCCTTCTTCACCACCTTCGCCCTTCAATCACTTCATCCAGGTAGATCCAGACCAGTTACTGAGAGTAGCCGTTGCCCTTGGCTTTAGTCGGGGGCCACTTAAAAGTGTTTATCAAGTTTTGCGTGGAAAGGACTTGGAAACAGATCAATTTTCCGCAGAATGTAGGGAGAAACAGTTTGCTATACTAAAGGCGGCTCAGGCACATGTTTTAAACCTTACTTTTTGGCATCAGTTCATGAACTGTCTGATTGGGGCGGGTTTCCGCAGCGCCGAGATGGTTTCATCACAGAATGCACTGCTATATACGTACGCTTCCTACCTCATCGGTAGGGTTCACCATAACGTGCCAGAACATATCTTGCAAAAGTTGATTGGGCGATGGTTTTTCGCTTCGAGTTTGACGGGGCGATATACAAGCTCCCCAGAGAGTGTCATGGATAGCGACCTGAACCGCCTGAAGAATGTTAAGGACGCAGAAGATTTTATCATGGCTCTGAATGATATCATGACAACCGAACTGACGAATGATTATTGGACCATCACATTGCCTGCGAGCCTTGATAGTTCGTCTGCACGCAATCCGGAACTGTTTGCTTACATCGCATCACAGAACAAGATGGGAGCTCCCGTCCTGTTTTCGCAAAAAAGAATTCCAGAGTTGCTCGATCCTTCTCTAAAGGCAAAAAAGAAAACCTTGGAACGTCACCATTTATTTCCACGTTCGTGGCTAGAAAAAAATGGGATTCAGGATCTAAAACAGATCAACCAGATGGCCAACTTTGCATTACTCGAATGGCCGGATAATCTGAGCATAAGCGATACCCCTCCATCAGAATATGTGCCTCAGATAAGAAAAAGATTCACTCTAGAAGACTGGCAAAATATGCAAGAATCCCATGCCCTGCCTGAAGGATGGGAGACCATGCCTTATCAGACGTTTTTAGAGGAGCGTCGCAAGTTAATGGCCGGAATCATTCGTAAAGGGTTTGAAACATTGAAGTGACCTTAAGGAGCTCTTTATTTAGTGTTACAAAGAATGACCGGAGGTAACCATGCCAGCGATTGCATCCCTTGAAGATTTAAGGGGTGCCCAGGAAGAAGGTTTGAGTATTTACGCTATGCGCCATGCCTGCCTGCCGGTAGGCAGGCGCTTTGCGCTATGCGGGATGTTGGTAGCAATTGAAAGGCGAGAAAGAATAAGGTCTTAATGGTTTCGGTGGGATGGGATGAAGTTGTATTTGAACCAACGTCCCCATCTCTGTTGTTCGTAGGATGAAATTCTCTGCGTAGGTGGTATTTCTCTTCTCAACTTCCTATCAGCTGTGCCCAGATAATTTTTGCTCGGCCAGCGTCGCCGAGCTTTTTTGTAATTCCACCTTCTCCAAGACTATTTATCCTCCTTAAGAATGGCTCCTGGGTCGTCCGATATGAAACTTCAATGTCATACTCCGTTGCAATTTTGATAGCATCCTTCCTGAAGCCCGGGTCTTGGACTCTTTCCATTATAGCCACCGCCATACTTTATAAATTACAATATAGCATACCCGACCCCAAAAACTTTCTCTGAATCTTCTTTTCTTAAATAACTTAACTACGTCCCCGAGGCC
>VGRU01000018.1 GCA_016875255.1 Deltaproteobacteria bacterium | reverse complement strand
CAGGAACGATGGCGCCGGCAGGCACGATGTCAATTTTGATTCGTCCGCCGGACATCTCCTCGATTCTCTTGGCCAGACCTACAGCGCTTCGATGGAGGGCGATCCCAGCAGGCCAGGTCGTCTGCATCTTCCAGCTGATGGTCTGCGCCTCCGTGGTTTTGGGCGTGAAGACCAATAATCCTATTCCTGCAAACATGAAAACGCTTAAAATCAATACGGTTGCCTTTTTCATTTTTCCCTCCTTAAAATGGAATCCTCCGTGTCAAAGATGCCTGATCAAAACCTCACTCCCTTTGCTTCAACCTTATCTCCTCATCACCTCCTTCTTGGGAAACACTTTGCTCCAGTTTTTTTCATTATGTGATGAAACCGCTTCACATGATCCTGTACGAGGTTTCTTGTCTTTTGGAACTCTTTCTCTTTGTCCGTTTCGACGATGCCGTAAAAATCTTTAAATATTTTTTCGGTGACTCGCCTCTCCTCGGATAAAAGCGGTCAAAATGTCTGAACTCTTTTTTTAAGGCGGTTTTATTCTAATGGCTTCGAGATAGAAAGTCAATTTCACACTCTATCTAAAAAGATGGCTCCCGGGACAGGGCAGACGCAGGTGCAGAGGCCGCATCCCCGGCATGCTTCGCTGACCATCACCTCTTTATTCTTCACTTCGATTGCATTATAAAAGCAGGAACGAAGGCACTTTTTACATTTTGTGCATCGGACCGGATCGATCAGGGCATGTTCTTTCGGCAAAGACTCCATCTCCTCGTAGGTTATGGCCGCCCGAGCCGCCACTCCGATGATCTCCTGGACCGACTCATAGCCTTTGCGATTCAGAAAATCATCTAATCCCTTGATGACCTTCCCAAGATAGGCATAACCTTTGAGCATCACAACCGAACAGAACTGGACCAGAGTGGCTCCGGACATTAAAAATTCCACGGCATCCTTCCAGTCATAGACGCCGTTTGTCCCTGATATGGGGATATTGAGGCCGGTATGAATTTTCGAGACCCATCTTAAGGTCAGGGGTTTTACCCAGGGCCCTCCGACCCCTGCCCATCCATGAATATAGGGTTTGCCTGTCTCGATATCGAGGCAGAAACCCACAAAGCGATTGATGATCGTCACAGCCGAGGCGCCAGAGGATTGCACGCCCCTGGCCATCTCAACCACATCCGCTACCTGAGGGGTCAATTTAATGATGATTGGTATCTTCACGGCATTCACCACATGATGGGTGATCTCCGAGGCCGTGTTTTTGTCCTGCCCAACCAGCATGCCCGTAGGTGTCCCTTTCATCTCCGAGGGATGGGGGCATCCGAAGTTGAGCTCAATCAGTTGGATTCCAGTGTCCTCGATCATCTTCGAAAGGCTGACCCAGCTTTCGAGTGTCGTCCCTGCCACACTCCCGATGAGAACACAATCTTGTTTCATGGCAGAAGCTTGAGCCTCTTTTAACTCCTTCATCCATTCTTCGGGGGTCTCTTCAGCAAGGCCAGTCCGGCCATAAAAGGTGAAGAGTCTTGGGACTTTTCCATGGCAGATGTTATGTTCCTCGTCGAGATAACGAAATTTGGACATCCTGGTTAAACGTCGCAACGCTTCGGAATCCGTAACGGTCTTTGCCACCAGCCCACCCGCCCCGGTCTTTATAACCTTCTTCATATTGCAAGCTGAAAGCGTCGGTTCGGCAGAAGCCGCAAGAATGGGATTCTTAAAATCCACTCCGCAAAATTGAACCCTCAAATCACCCATATTATTTCCTCTCTGCCCGCTTCTCCTGAAGCCCCTTTAAAATCCTTTCGGGCGTAATAGGAAGCTCTGTAAATCTCACACCGATGGCATCATAGATCGCATTGGCCACTGCTGCAGGCGATGGATTGAGAGCCGGTTCCCCAATCCCTTTGGCTCCGAACGGGCCATTCGGATCAACCGGTTCCACTAAAATGGACTGAATCGGAGGAAGATCCAGCGGACCAGGCATCACATAATCTCTGAAATCGGGATTCAGGACCCTTCCCTTTTCAACAATCATATTCTCCATCAACGCCCAGCCAATCCCCTGTGCAACCCCTCCATGGATCTGACCCTCTGTGGTCTGGGGATTGATGGCCTGTCCCACATCATGCGCTGCGGTGTAATGGAGTAGATGGACATGGCCTGTCTCTGTATCCACCTCTACCTCTGCAACCTGACAGGCAAACGGATAAGCAGGAGCAATATTTCCATATTTCGTCACTGGATCAGGAAGCACCGTATCCGGAATCCAGGTGCCGGTCCCCACAATGGGAGAGCCACCCCGCCTGAGCATACAGCTCTCCGCCACTTTCTCAAAAGAGAGATTTCGATCTGGCTCATCTTTCACATAGATCTTTCCTTCCTTGATCTCCAGCGCGGAAGGGATCGTCTCAAACAGCTCAGCCGCAATTTCAAGAATCTGCCGCTTTGCATCCTGGGCGGCAGCTTTGACGCCATTTCCCCCAAAGACGGTTCCTCGTGTGGCAAAACTGCCTAACCCGAACGGACTGATATCCGTATCCACCGGAGCCACTTCGATCCGGTCAAGGGCCACACCCAACTCCTCTGCAACGATCTGGGCAAAAACCGTGGATTGTCCCTGCCCCATATCCGACTCTCCGTGATAGACCAGAACGTTGCCCTCCCTTCCGATGCGCACGATCCCTGCCCCGCCATCGAATTCACGGGAGAAGGCACGATTACCAGAGACATGATTACAGCATGCCAAACCCACGCCACGCGCAAAACGTTTCTTTCTTCGCTTCTCCCTCCATCCTGATGCCCCCACAGCCTTTCGGACACATTCCTCTAATCCCGAGGAACCGATCTGCCAGCCATGGATTGACATCTCGCCGGTCTTCAGTCCATTCCTGATGCGCAGTTCCGCTGGATCCATATTTAACGCCTCTGCAATTATATCCAGTGAACTTTCAAGGGCGAAGGTCATCTGGGCATTTCCAAAGCCCCGGAAACAAGCCGTGGGGATGGTATTGGTATATACGGTAAGGCCTTCTGTCTTCAGATGCTCAAAGCGATAGAGGGAATCGACACGGTAACAGGCAGTCGCCACAATGGCCATCGAATAGACGGCCCTGGCCCCGGAACCACCGATGATCCTCACCTCTTTGGCCAGAAGCTTCCCATCCTTTTTAGCGCCAACCTTGAGATCGATATACATGGGGACCCGTGGATTGCCGGCCACGAAATCCTCTTCCCGGCTATTCACCATCCGGACCGGTTTCCCTGAGGTTTGGCTCAGAACCGCTCCTGCAAGATGAAGATTTGTCTCCATCTTCGCACCGAAGGCGCCTCCATAGTAAGGAACCACCACCCGTATCTTCTCCAGCGGGAGACCCAGCGCCTTGGCATAGGTGATTCGAGTCATTGAAGGAATCTGCGTAGCAAGATAAAGTGTCAGTTTTCCTGCGGGGTTAAACTGGGCAACACAAGCCATGGGTTCGAGGTAGGCCTGATAGACCTGATTGGTGTAATAGCGCTCCGAGTGGAGAACATCACATTCCATAAAAGCCCTATCCACATCTCCCCTGTTCAATTTAAATTCGGATACGATATTCCTCTCCCTGTCGTGAATGAGCGGGGCTCCGGGTTGCATGGCTTCAATGGGATCGAAAACTGCAGGGAGTTCCTCATACTCCACCTGGATCAACTCAAGCGCCTCCTCTGCCGTCTCCTCATCAATGGCAGCCACGCCTGCCACTTCATCCCCGATGAACCGGACCTTATCCACGGCAAAGATTGTCCAGTCTTCGGTTCTCGGCCCAAAAGGAATCTTGGGCGTATCGTCCGCTGTGACAATTGATTTTACTCCCCTGAGACGTCTGGCTTTGGAAGTATCGATATGCAGGATACGGGCATGGGGATGGGGACTCCTGAGGACCTTACCGTAGAGCATTCCAGGAAACTGGAGGTCCGAGACGAATTCCGCAAGGCCCCGTGCCTTTTTACTCGCATCGATCTGCGGAACAGGATGGCCAACGATAGAATACTTTGTCATGGTCAGGTATCCTTGCTTAAAAAACCTCTTTATCGATTCTTTTTCAAGGCCAAAACCGCCTCCACAATCTTCTGATAGCCGGTGCACCTGCAGAAATTTCCAACGATGGCCTCACGGACCTCTCTCTCGTCTGGATTTGGATTTCTTTCAAGAAGTGCTTTTGCAGAAAGAATGATCCCCGGGGTGCAGAATCCGCATTGAATGGCTCCGTGTTCGATAAATGCCTCCTGGATGGGATGGAGATTCCCTTCTCTGGCGATGCCTTCGATCGTGGTCACCCTTCTTCCATCCGCCTGCAAGGCTAAGACCAGACAGGAATTGACAGGATCACCATCAAGCAAAACGGTACAGGCGCCACATTCTCCAGCTCCGCACCCCTCTTTGGTCCCCCTCAATCCCAAGTCATTGCGTAACACCTCTAACAGCGTCCGGTGGGCTGAAACCTCCAACTCAAAAGGTTCGCCATTGACGTTCAGTTTCAGGGGATAGTTCATCTGTCAATCACCCTTCAGATCCCCGTCGGGGAGATGGGAAGACCGAGGCATTCCCGGACCGCCCTTTCGATTAAAACCTTTACCATCTTCCTCCGATATTCGGCAGAAGCGCGAATATCGGAGATGGGTCGACATGCGTTTTGCGCAAGTTCAGCCCCCTGCCCAACCAAATTCATATCGATGGGCTGGCCTTCCAATAGGCTCTCTGCTTCTCGGACTCTTATTGGCGTCGGAGAAACTGAACCTAAAGCGATTCGGACCTTTTCGAACTTCTTTCCCATTCGATCGATGGTTAGCAAAACTGCGGCGCTGACCAGGGCCAGATCCATACTCTTTCTTCGTCCAAGCTTGAGATAAGAAAACCGGCTCTCTACAGGAGGGCTATGGAGGATCACCTCTTTGAGGACTTCACCTTTCTTAAGTTCCGTCTGTCCGGGTCCCTTAAAGAAGGTTTCGAGGGGAAGGCACCGTTCTCCATTTCGGCTAACCAGTAAAACCTCTGCTTCCAGCACAAGCAAAGCTGGGGCGGTATCCGCTGATGGGGAAGCATTGCACAGGTTCCCACCCAGGGTTCCCAGATGGCGAATCTGGGGGGAGCCGATTTTATGAGCAGCCTTCGCTAAAATCTTATAATCGCCATTAAGGCCCTCGGCCTGTTCCAGCTCTGCATGTTTTAAGAGCGCACCCAGCCTCAGTGAATTTCCCTGTTTCTTGATCCCTTTTAACTCAGAGACGTTGAGAAGGTTGATGAGACGATCGGGCTTGGTCAATCTCTGCTTCATTTGAACAAGAAGGTCTGTCCCGCCGGCAATGAGTCGGACATCGGGTCCATAGCGGGAGAGAAGTTCAAACGTTTCTGAGAGAGAGGATGGATTGAAAAATTCAAAAGGTTTAAGACGCATGATCTTCTATAATATCCGATCCTTGATGGCGGGAAATTCCTGCCTCACCTTTGAAACCTTGTCCAGATCAATATCTGCTCGAAGGATACATTCCTCATCACCGGCGCTGGCAACGATGGTGCCCCAGGGGTCAACAACCATGCTATGGCCGCAGAACTGGAATCCATGGCTCTTTCCTGCGCAGTTGCTCGAGATGAGATAAGCGCTGTTTTCAATCGCCCTGATCCGGTTAAACATCAACCAGTGTTCCAGCCTGGGATAGGGCCATCCCGAGGCAACCAAAAATAATTCAACGCCTTGGTTGAGCATGATCCTGAAGAGTTCTGGAAAACGGAGGTCATAGCAGGTGCACATTCCGATCTTGCCTAAGTCTGTTTCAACCACCACGACTTCACTACCGCGTGAAAGGATCTGGCTCTCTTGGGACCCGTAACCGAAAAGATGGATCTTCCGGTACCTGGCGATTAACTTTCCATCGGGGTTGAAAAGCAGGCTGGTGTTGAATAATTTTCCTTTATCCTCTTCCACAAAACTTCCGGTATGAAGATAAAAACCATGCTCTTTCGCCTTTTGGGACATCCTCCGAGCTGTTTCCCCATCAACCGTCTCCGACTCCTTAGAATAGAGATCGAAAGAGAAATATCCGATGTTCCATATCTCGGGAAGGATGACGAGATGAGCGCCTTTCGCTTGATGAAGAAGTGACTCCACTCGCTCAATCCTCCGGATTTTATTCTCTTCTCCAATCCATAATTGTATCGAAGCGACTTTAAACATATCCTTTATCCTCTCAAGTAATCCAGCACCTGAATTTGATATGAAAGGTTTAACTTCCTTTTGCTTCGCGGGCTGAAAAGCTCCGCCTCGAAATAGGAGCCATAGACAAACTCTCCTGTAAGCATCGGAATGGTCCCCGAAAAGATGACAAGGCCATTGAGGTTTTTATCATCCACTCTGTTTTTTATGAAATCCATCAGATCTTCTGGGCTCATCATGGCTGAAAGCGGGGATTCCTGATAGAGAATCTTCTCGTCCTCTTCGTTTTTCGTCCAGCTTCTCAGGAGGATCTCATCCCATTCCTTCCGAATCTCCTTGAGCCGCCAGAGACGATCAGACAGGAGGTTGGGACAGACCTGCTTGGACTTGATGATGCTCACCGATTCCAACTCCCTGTCCGTGTGGTCGCTTCCGACTCCCACATAGACTTCATCACCGGAGCAGAGAAGAACGTACTCTGCCTCGCCGGAGGTCTTTCGACCAATCACCTCAATCTCTTGATCAAAATAGACTAATTGGGTGATCATTTCGTAGGCCGTGGGCGTTGATTCAGGAGCAGGAACCCCTTCCTTTTTCAGCTCCTCGATATGTTTTCTCACCTTTTCCTGGTCCCTTCCCGTATAGCCTGCGTTGATCATTCGTCTCATTTCAAACCAAATCTCCTCTTCCTGGCCCATTTCCTCGAGGGTAAACTTCATTCTTTTCAAAGGAGCCTCCTTCTAACCGGATGAAAGATAGGGGGGCGTTCAACGGTAACGATGCCCGTATCGTCTATAAAAGGTTACGTCTCTCGTGTTAAATTTTTTTAACGTGATCGTAACCGAACGTCGAAACGGTCTTCTTCCCCTTTACCGTTTGTTCCCAAACCTTTACAAACTATTTATAATATCTAATTTCAAAAGTGACGCATCCCCTCGGAACCTCGTAGGGTCCATGTTTCATTCCTGGGGGCCTGCAGGCATAAAATCCCTGTGAGAAGGTCTTCTTTTTAGCAAGATCGATCAACTCGCCTTCGATGATGTAAACCTCCTCCCAGAAATCGTGCGTCAGGGTTTGATCTGTTCTAATCCCCGGAGGAAATTTTAACAGTCGAGTATAGGATCTGGTCTCTGGGTCCAGGCTGAGGATCTTCTCTTTGATCCCAAGGGTATCGCCTTCCACAGGTCTCCACTCATATTCGGTATCGATATCAATAAACTCAATTTCCGGTTTTGCCATAACGTCTCTCCTGTCATCCTCTCTCGTTCGCGAGGTTGTTCTTCATCATCTCTCCGAGGGCTTTTGACCGCTCGGTCGCCACCTCAACCGCATTGATCAGCGTCGTTCGCACTCCACCCTGTTCCAGAGTATGCAGACCCGCGATGGCTGTTCCTCCCGGAGAAGTAACCATATCTTTCAATTTTCCCGGATGCTCTCCGGTTTCGATCAACATCTTTGCTGCTCCCAGAACAGTCTGAGAAGCCAGAATGAGCGAGTCCGTTCTCGAAAGCCCGACTTTGACCCCTGCATCTGCAAGTGCATCAATGATGAGAAAGATATAAGCTGGACCGCTTCCGCTCAACCCGGTCACTGCATCGAGAAGGTATTCCTCGATGATGACCGATTTCCCCACGGAATCGAAGATCGTTTTGGCCATCATTAAATCCTCCCTTGAGGCATGTCTTCCACCTGCAATGGCTGAAACTCCTTCCCGGACAGAGACACAGATGTTGGGCATCACCCGGATCAGCTTCAGTTCCTTTTTCGCACAAGATTCGATGGCATCAAGTGGCACGCCTGCCGCAATCGAGATGATCAGTTTCGATAAATCAAGATATTTGGCCACCTCTTCCACGACCTGCTTCATGATCTGAGGCTTCACGGCAAGGACAATGATGTCTGACTGTTTCACCACCTCAGGGTTATGGGATGTCCCTTTCACTCCGTATTGTTCCCGGACCGCCTTCAACCTTTCCGGTCTGGCATCGGAGCACAGGATTTGCTCTGGACGGCAGAGATGGCCATGAAGAAGGCCATGAATCAGGGCTTCTCCCATATTGCCCGATCCTAAAAACCCAACCTGTTTATTTCTCAGCATGATCTCTCCTCCTCACCGGGTTTACCCCGTCAGAAATGATGGAACCCGAACGGAGCCCGTTTATGACCGTGATAAAAAATTTTTGTGGCAAAAAACCTGATAGTTATGGTAAATATGAAGAAACATAAAACTGAAATGGAAACCTGTCAAGAAATAAATATCTTAAAAGGGAGGGGTTGAGGCGATGTTTAAAAAAATCCTGTTCTGCACTGATTTCTCTGATGATTCTCATCATGCCTTTATCTATGCCCTTCATCTCGCCAAGGCCCATCGATCTAAACTGTTAATTCTGCATGTGTTACATGAGCCACTTCATTCTGAACGGCTCGCCGCGTACCTTTCCGAAGAAAAACTGGAGGAGTTAAACGCTTCGCAGATGGATGACGTCCATAAAGAAATCAAAATCAACTACCTTCAGAAGATGAAGGGATTTGACAATTACCGAGTGCTTCTCTTAAGAGGGGAACCTTTTTTAAAGATTCTTCAGACGGTCAAAAAAGAGTCGGTTCATCTCATTGTCATGGGGACTCATGGAAGGTCAGGATTGGATCATATCCTCTTTGGAAGCACGGCGGAAAGAGTGGTAAGAAAATCAACCTGTCCGGTGATGACTGTTCGGCTCCCCGGTAAAAAATTTAAAATGCCGTAGATGAGTGAGAGTATGTTTCAGTATATCGTCATAGAGGGCCCTATCGGTGTAGGTAAAACGAGCCTGACGAAACTTCTGGCTAAGGAGTTTAATGCTCGATTGATCCTTGAGAAGCCGGAGGAGAACCCTTTTCTCCCCCAGTTTTACCATGACAGAAAGAAACATGCCTTCCAGACCCAGATCTTCTTCCTTTTGAACCGCTTTCAACAGCAGAAGGAGATCGCCCAGTTCGACCTCTTCAATCAAGTGACCATAAGCGACTACCTCTTTGCTAAGGACCGAATTTTTGCCTCCCTCAATCTGGACGACCACGAATTAGCCCTCTATGAACAGGTCTATGGCCTCCTCAATGGTCAGATCCCCACCCCGGACCTGGTCATCTTTCTCCAGGCAAGGCCTGAGGTTCTGTATCACCGGCTCAAATCGAGAAATGTCGCCTATGAAAAGGATGTCGATCTGGAATACCTTAAGACATTGACCGAGGCTTACAACTACTACTTCTTCCACTATGACCAGGGTCCGCTGCTCGTGGTCGATACGAGTGAGATCGATTTCGTTAACCGGAAAGAGGACTTCGCTCAACTGGTACGTGAGATCAAGCAGATGAAGAAGGGAACCTGGTACTTCATCCCGATGAAATCCAAATAATTGATTATCAGGTTATCAGAATATCAGGGTATCAGGTTTTTAATTCTTTTCTTTCCTGATGTCCTGATGCCCTGGTTTCCTGATATCCTGACCTACTCAAGGCTAACCTTCTGGAGTCGATGGTTCACTGGCTGCCTTGGGCGCTTCCTTCGCTGGCGTCTTTTCAGGCTTTTTTGCCACCTCTTTCACCGCCTCTTTGGGTGTGGTTGGGGGTAAAAGTCCTTTTTTGCGGAGTTTTTTCTTTTCTTTCTGTCGCTTTCTCCTTCTTGCTAATTCCCTGTCCTTTTCCCGTCTTGGCATAATTCCTCCTTATTTAAAAATAAAATCCGAAATACTAATATCGGGCGAAGCGTCCAGCAGGACCAATCCGAAACAAATTTTACATGACGGGTTAGTCACCCGCGAATGATGAAAATAGCACGAATTCCCTCCCCCTCGATGGGGGAGGGTGGGGGTGAAAAATCGGTGCTATTCCCCCTCACCTCAATCCTCTCCCACCAGGGGAGAGGAGGTATTTTCAAGGTAATTCAAAATTCGAATATCAAATGTTCGAAACATTTTCTGATGATTTTGTTTCAAATTTTGGATTTTGGTCATTTGAGATTGTTTCGTGCTTCGAATTTCGGATTTCGGATTTCTCATGACATCTTGGTAATTGGCACAAACAACTGATTTCTTCCATCACTCGATGGGTCAGAGAGACTGCATCTGACTCACTTTCTGCAAACAGCGGGGAGCCAATGCAAATCTCCACTCGCCTCCTCCATCCCTTTTTCTCTCCGTACCGGATTCCGACCGGAACAAAAAGGATCTTCTGTTTTAGTTCTTTCTGAAATTTCAAGATCATTTGCAGAAGCCGGCTTTTGCCAGCACCTACAATGTCCCTAAAATAAGTGCCTTCTGGAAAGATAACAACCTTTTCATTCGCTTTCAACAAACCGATGAGCGCTTTGAAGGAATCCAGTGTCCGGATCGATTTCTCCCGGTCCACCGGAATCCCTCCCCCGAGGGAGATATATTGTCGGAGCAGAGGATATTGAAAGAGTTCTTTTTTTGCCACAAAATAGAGCTGCGGCTGAAAGGCAAGACCCACTATAGGGATATCCGTCCAGTATTGGTGCTTCGGAAGAATAATGACAGGACCTTCTTCCGGAAGCGGAATATCCCCTTTTGTTTCGATTTTGTAAAAAACGGAGAGGACCAGTCGGGCAACCCTTTTGGTTATGGAATAGACGAATGGGCTTCTTCTCATGTGGATTGTCTGATTAAGGGGACCAGAATATCAGGGTATCAGGGGGGCCCTGGTACCCTGTTCTCCTGATAATCTAAACTAATATGAATCCAGCAGGTCTTCTTTAGGAATTTCCGGAGGAATCTCAACCCTTAACCACTCTTTCTGAGCCAGCTTGGCGGCAGCCATACCGGCTTTCAAAGCATCACGATTCAACTTCTCCGTCCCTTTGGGCACCCGTGCTAGAACAGCTGACTCAATGGCTTTAGGCGATACAATCGGTGTCAATTGAGACAGGGCACCCAGAGCCACGATGTTAGCTACCATCTCTCTTTTCAATTTCTCTCTTGCGATTCGTGTAAAAGGAATCTGATAAGCCCTCGGTTGAGGAATCTGCGTAACGAAGGTGGAATCGACGATGAGGAGGCCCTCCGGTTTGAGGTCTGGATAAAAATCATCACACGATTTTTGATTCATCACTAAAAGAAGATCGGGTTTCATCGCCTTGGGATAGTCGATCTCATTTTCGCTGACGATTACTTCTGACTTGCTCGATCCTCCCCTTGCCTCCGGGCCATAGCTCTGAGTCTGGGCAACGAATTTATGATCGTAAATCCCGATTGCCTCAGCCAGGATGATCCCCATCAGAATGATCCCCTGCCCCCCAGATCCCCCCAGACGTATTTCAAAACGATCCGCCATATTTTCTCAACCCTATTTCGGACATCAGAACTCATACCCCCTCCTCTCCTCCCAATCCTAACTCCCCCTCCCCCCTCTTAATTTAAGAGGGGGGAGGGGGAGTTATCAGGGAAGGTAGGATAGGGTTACTTCAATTTGCAATTTGCAATTTGAAATTTCAAATTTATTTCTCTCCCCATCACCTTATCCCCCCACTGATCCCTTGGCCTTTTCCCGGATCTTTTCGTACTGATCCTGATAGACCGGAAGTTCCTTGTCCACCAGTACACCAATCACTATCTTATCTTTCAACTCTTCCGGTTTCATCTTTGCGGCCTTCTCCATGGTGATGGCTTGATCCCTCTGTTGTTCCATCATCTCGACTGCTGTCCCCAACCGGTTCTGTCTTCCGTACTGGGTGTGGCAGTGAGAAATAATCTCCACTACCGAAAACCCTTTCTTCAGAAAAGCCTTCTCCATCAGGCTGTCCAGGAGCCTGGCATGGTAAACGGTCCCTCTGCCCACAAACGCCGCGCCTGCTGTGACCGCCAGCTCAGAGATATTGAAGGATTGTTCGATATTGGAATAGGTCGTGGTCGTCGATCGCATTCCATACGGAGTAGTGGGAGAGTTCTGACCGCCTGTCATCCCATAGATATTGTTGTTCAGAATGAGCGTGGTGATATCGATGTTTCGGCGGGCTGCATGGATGAAATGATTTCCGCCGATGGCCACCGCATCCCCATCGCCCATGATGACAATCACTTTCAGGCTGGGTTTGGCTAATTTAACCCCTGTGGCAAAGGTGAGGGCCCGGCCGTGAGTGGTGTGAAGCGTGTTGAAATCGACATAAACCGGAAGCCTTCCCGAACATCCGATGCCTGAAACCAGAACAATCTCGTCCTTTTCATATCCGATCCGGTCAATCGCCCGAATCAGCCCGCCCAGCATGATTCCGATCCCGCAGCCTGGACACCAGACATGGGGAAACTTCTTGTCATGCCGAAGGTATTTGTGGATTAACTTGGTGATCTCCGGCATCAGGAAACCTCCGCGATTCGATTCAGTATCTCCATCGGAGTGATGATCGTCCCATCCACTTTGTTAAGGGTGATGACTCTGGCAACTCCCCGGTTCACCCGCTTCACCTCCCGGGAGATCTGGCCCATATTCATCTCGGGAACAATCAGTGTCTTTGAAGTCTGAAAAACCTTTTCCACCGCTGACCTCATAAAAGGCCAGAGCGTAGATAATTTAAGGAGCCCCACCTTCAACCCCTTCTCCCGGGCCTCAATCACCGCCCTCTTTGCAGAACGTGCCACACATCCATAGGCAACGATCGTAATCTCTGCGTCCTCCGTCTGGAAAAATTCCCCAATCTGAATCTCTGGGAAATGGGAGCTGATCTTGCGATGGAGCCTGGAGATAAAGGGGCCGATCTCATCCGGCCTCGAAGTGGGAAAGCCCCGCACATCATGGGTCAAGCCGGTCACATGATATCGGTAACCTTCTCCGAAATTGGCCATGGGTGACACACCGCTGGGCGTATCTTCATAAGGGATATACCATTCGGGGGGCATGGTGGGCTTGATCCGGTTAAAGATTTCGATCTTCTCCTCATCATCAATTACCATCTTCTCTCGCATATGGCCGACCACTTCATCGATGAGAAGGATGACAGGGGTTCGAAACTTTTCGGAAAGGTTAAAGGCGTGGATGGTCATGTCATAACATTCCCGAACCGTGGAGGCGGAAAGGACAATGATGGGATGATCGCCATGGGTTCCCCAGCGAGCCTGCATCACATCGCCCTGACCAGGAAAAGTGGGAAGTCCTGTGCTGGGACCTCCCCGCATCACATTGACGATGACACAGGGAACTTCGGCAATAATGGCCAGCCCCAGATTCTCCTGCATCAAAGAAAATCCCGGACCGCTCGTTGCCGTCATCGACTTCACTCCAGCAAGGGATGCGCCAATGACTGCGCCGAGGCTTGCGATTTCATCCTCCATCTGGATGAAAGTCCCCTCTTCCTTTGGCAATCGCACCGACAGGACCTCGGAGATCTCCGTGGCCGGAGTGATGGGGTAGCCAGCAAAAAAACGGCAACCTGCTCTCAGGGCTCCCTCTGCTACAGCCTCATTGCCCTGAAGTAACAATTCTTTCCGGTGAGATTTCCTCTTCTCCCTTTGGTTCTGTCTCTTCACCTTTAACCTCGGCTACCTTCTTCCCTTTGGCTTTTGTCTCCACGGTGATGGCAAAATCTGGGCACCGGACTTCACACCATCCGCATCTGGTACACTTGTCAATATCCTTCACATAGGGATATCCTGCTTCATCTTTAGCAAGGACCCCGGTGGGACAGAAGGCAACACAGATTCCGCATGCCTTACACCAGGCCTTGAAGATATCGATCCTCGGTGGTTCTTTTGTCTTCTTGGATTCTGTCATCTCTTTTTCTCTGTCGTTCGGGTGTTACAACAACTAATCCATACTTCCTAACCCTATCCTATATAAACCGAAAACAAAAGACTTGTCAAAATATTTCAAAATGAAGGTCTGCATCAGCCCCTGAAACTATTTTAAAACACCTTCTCTCTCATAGGAGACTTGTTCAAATTGTTATCGATGGTTATCGTTTGAGGTGGCGAATCCGTTAGGAAAATTTGATTTATGTTGCCTTGGTGATTCTTAAATTATTTTTATTGACAAAAAAACCGGATTCAATATATTTGCCGCATATAAAATCTTTATAGCAAGAGACTCTAAAATCTACCACGAAAGGAGCTGGCTATGATCTCTTTGAATGTCGCAGGATAATTTCAATGATTACCCCATCATTCGGATGAGTGAAATTCCGGAGATCGAAGTCCACATTGTTAAAAGTACCGATAGGATCGGCGGAATCGGGAAACTCTGTGTTCCGCCATTAGCGCCTGCCGTGGCCAATGCCTTCTTCAATGCGACCGGCGTGTGAATCAAACGTATCCCCCCCTTACCCCAAAAGTCGTAATGGAAGTATTGAAAAAAGTGTGAGAATTTGAGAGTGTTGAGAAGGTGATTGTTAGGAGTGACACCATTTTAAAAAGATGGTGTCACCTTTTTTTATAGAAATTGGGGATGGGTTCCTATTTCAAACTATTGGATAAGACCTTATACTTGAACTTACCCGCAATTGCTTAGGTGAGGAAGGAATCGGGTTTGATTTAGAAAAATTTGGTTTAACTATGTTTGGTTTAACTATTGACAAAAGACAAATTTTTTGATTGTTTATTAATATAATCAAACTCCAAAAAGGGAAGGGGGTTGATTAAAAAACGTTTAATCTGTTTCTCACTTCTGAATCGGAAAATCCTTTAAAGGCAGGCAAAGGAAGAAAATCTAAAACTTATCCCTAATTCGAAGCCCTCTCTTAATCTCGGGGAGAGGAGAAACCATTACAAGGAAGGAGGGAGAATAAAATGGTGAAGCTTAAAGAGATGCCGCCAAAGGGGAAGTATGCCATGGTCATGGATAATATGAAATTTTATGAGAGCTTTATTCTTCCTTTCGTTCAGAAAAATCTGGGTGAACAGGCAGTAACGGAGCTGAAAAATGTCTGGGAAGAGGGAGCGAAACCCGTTCCGGAGAACGCCTCATTTGAAGGGAAATATGAGACGGCCTATGGTAACTGGATCTGGCTGGTAAAAAGCACTTACGGTTTTATTCGGAAACGGATGGGAGAGGATGGAATTAGAAGTTTTGAACGTGACGAAGTCGAGGCGTTGAAGCGGAAAAATGCAAGTCCAGCCCTGCACCTATTAAATTTTATCAGGTTGTTTTCACCAGGCACTGCCTTTGCGATGACAGCCAAACAGATGGTTTATCAGCTCCAATGGTTAACTCCCTACTCCGTGCCTGAACTGAATAAGACCAAGGCAGTTCTCGACATCCCTCGTTGCAAGATCCTTGATTTTCCGGACACAGAAGATATCTGCCTTGTTGGTTGCCAGAGCATCTATCCCACGTGGGTAGCTGATCAGTTTAAGATGGATATGAAATTTAAACGTCAGGGGAATAGCTGTATAGGAACGTTAACCCCCTTAAGTTGAGAAAAGGTGGAGATGAAAAGGAGGTGGGATTATGTATGCAAGAGCAGTGAGTATTCAATTTCAACCCGGCAAAGTGGATGAAGCCAGCCGTATCGTCCAGGATTCCATTGTCCCAGCCATGAAAGGTCAGAAAGGGTTCAAAGGACAGCTTCTCCTTACACAGAAGGACACAGGCAAAGCCATGTCGATCAACCTATGGGAGACGGAAGCAGATCTGGCAACTTTTGAAACAAGTCCTCTCTACAAAGAGTTGCTTGGAAAGCTTGGAAGCATTCTTGCTGGCCCTCCTGCCGGAGAGCGCTACGAAGTTAGTGTTCAGGAATAGAATTTATCAAATACTCAGCTTTTTTAGGGGGAAAGTGTGGAAAAGGTGAATGTTACGGGCGCCACCCTCTCTAAAAGAGGGTGGCACTTTTTTTAATTAAAGGCAACCTCTAATCGTTATCAACTTGTTAATCCCGCTCAGGCGGGAGTCCAGTGATTTCAGGATGTTCTGGATTCCTGCCGTTGCGACTCGAAACCGAGCTTCCGCAGGAATGACATTTTTAGAGGTAGCCTAAAGATTTTCGATGAGGGCTGTGGCAAATTCGGAACACTTCACCTTTTTGGCTTTTTTCATCTGACGGACAAGATCATAAGTGACGATCTTGCTTGAAATGGTTTTCTCAATAGCCTGGGTGATTCTCCGGGCTGCTTCTCCCCATCCTAAATAATCGAACATCATCGCTCCGGAAAGGATCAAAGAAGAAGGATTGATCACATCCTGATCCGCATATTTAGGCGCACTTCCATGAGTCGCCTCAAAGACCGCAGCCTGGTCTCCAATATTGGCGCCGGGTGCCATACCCAAGCCCCCGACCTGAGCAGCAAGAGCATCGGACATATAGTCTCCGTTGAGATTGGGCATGGCCAGGACATCATATTCGTCAGGTCGCAGGAGAATCTGCTGGAACATGGCATCTGCGATCCGATCTTTAAGAACGATCTTCCCTTTGGGAAGATTCGTTACTCCTTGACCCACCAGTTCACTCTCTACCAGAACCCTCTCTCCAAATTCCTCTCTGGCCAATTCATACCCCCAGTCCCGAAAAGCCGCCTCTGTAAACTTCATGATATTCCCCTTATGAACCAGAGTCACACTTTTTCGACCATGGGAAAGAGCATATTGAATGGCTCTTCGAACATGCCGCTTTGTTCCGAAGATGCTGATCGGTTTGATCCCAATCCCGGAATCTTCCCGGATTACTTTTCCCAATTCTTTTTCGATAAACTCCCTCAAACGCAACGCTTCAGGAGACCCCGCCTTCCACTCAATTCCGGCATAGACGTCTTCCATGTTTTCACGAAAAACGACCATATCCACTTTTTCAGGATGCTTCATCGGACTGGGCGTTCCCGGAATATATTTCACAGGCCGGACGCAGGAATAGAGATCGAGTCTATGCCGGAGCATCACATTGATGCTACGGAAATTTCCTCCCACCGGCGTCGTCAGCGGACCCTTGATCCCGATCCTATGTCCCCGGATTGTGTCAATCGTTTCCTCTGGCGCCCAATCTCCTTTCAATTTATAGGCTTTCTCTCCAGCAAAGACCTCTAACCACTCTATCTTTCTTTTACCGCCGTAACACTTCTTCACAGCCGCATCAAAAACACGAACCGAAGCCTTCCAGATATCCGGTCCCACCCCATCCCCCTCGATGTAAGGAATGATCGGATGATCCGGAACGTTGATGTTTCCATCAGAATTGAACTGAATCTTTCTCCCACCCATGTTTTCTCCTTATAGTTTATCAATTTTTTCTTTATTGGCTACTACTCTTTAGGCCTTAGTTCAGACGGAAGTTAATGAGAACAAAGGGAGCGATTCTCCTCTTTTCAGTGGGCCATATGTCCTGTTTCCTTAGACAGATTTTCTTTAATCCACATCCTGAGCAGTGATGTGTAGTTCAACCCCTTGCGCTGCGCAACGACTTCGACTGACTTAATATCATCTGGATCAAGCCTGATGGTAATGACCTTCTTGGTTTTTTTGATGAACCTTATCTCAGCCTCTTTCGTATCTCTGTGGTAGTCTTCAAAACGATGAGTTTCCCAAAACCTTGCCGCCTCTTCATCCGTCTTAAATTTTGGTATTTTCTTCATTTTACTTACCTCGCTTCCTGAAATAATTCTTTTCCCATGCGTTCATATCCCTGGCTGTTATCACTCTAACTTCTCCTTGCCGAATAAACCTTACCACGACAAAAAGAAATCGTCCGGAATAAGTCTTCCCAAAAACATAGTGAAGATTTTCTCTCCCTGACCTGATCAGTGGTTCATCATCCTCATTAAAACATGTCTCTTCAACTTCTTCTGGGCTAACCCCATGTCTTGAGATGTGTTCTAAGCTTGTTTCAGTCCACTTGATATGGCTGATGACCTTCATCTGAAATCCCCGCTACCTGCCATCTCATTGCCGCTCTTCAGCCTAAAGCCTAATGATAAACAAATGTAATACGTTTGTCAAACAATTCGGGTAAAGATTTTCGGGTTTCTTGCCAATGGGGATTCTTTCAGGACAAATACCTTCCTAAGACAAGAGACGTGCAGTTTCCTCCGAACGCAAAGGAGTTGGATAGCACAACATCCACCTTCATCTCTCGTGACTTTACTGGGACGTAATCGAGATCACAATCCTCATTCCCTTCTCGATGATGAAGTGTAGGAGGAACGAGATTATAAATGATGGAGAGAATGGATGCCACTGCCTCGATGGCTCCTGCTGACCCCAAACAATGTCCCACCATTGACTTGATTGAACTGACTGGAATGCAATAAGCCCTCTCTCCGAATGCTTTTTTAATGGCAATGGTCTCAACCTTATCGTTTAGTGGAGTTCCAGTTCCATGGGCATTGATATGATCAACCTGATCAGGAGTCAGGCCACTTTCTCTGAGGGCTTCAGACATAACTCGGGCTTCAACGACTCCATTGGGCTCAGGGGCTGTGATGTGATGTGCCTCGCCGCCTATTCCATATCCCAGGAATTCAGCATAGATCCTCGCTCCCCTTTTCATTGCCTCCTCATAATCCTCCAGAATCAAGATAGCCGCTCCCTCACCTAAGGACATTCCAGCCCTTTTCCGATCGAAAGGCTTGCAGGGAGACGGATCCATTGCCTTAAGAGAATTGAATCCGCCAAAGGTGAGTTCGCACATCGCATCACTTCCCCCGCAGACAACAGCTTTCACCTCGCCTTTTCGGATCAAGTCTGCTCCATAACCAATGGAAGTGGCTGATGAACTGCACGCTGTGGTGATGGTGGCTTTGGGTCCTGAAAATCCAAACCTCTCGGCGATTCGGCTGGTTGTAAAACTCGGAATAAAAGGAAGGAGGAGGAATGGACTCGACTTCTTCTTAAGAAGAATTTCCCTATGATAAGCTTCTGCTTCGAACATTCCACCTGCACCTGCACCGAGACAGACACCGACTTGTTCAGGAGGATAGGATGCGATTCCGGAATCCTTAACCGCCTCTTCAGCCGCAATGAGTCCTAATTGATCCGTTCTTGAGAGCTTCTTCAACTCTCTCTTCCTAAAATATTTCTCGGGTTGATAATCTCTAACTTCGGCACCGATCTTTGAGGGATATTTAGAAGTATCAAAGAGTGTGACCGGCCCGATTCCCGACCGACCTTCTCTGAGGGATTGGCAAAACTCTTCAACACTCTTTCCTATGGAACAGAAGATCCCTAATCCTGTAATGACCACTCGCTTCGTTTTCATCTTTACCCAGAGCACTATTTATGATTTCCCTCCCCCCATCTAACCTAAGAGAGGGCATGTCCCTCCACTTAAAATAAGGGGAGGTTAGGTGGGGTTATGTGTTAATTATTTTATCTTAATAAATCTATATCACTTTTGAACCAAACCCCGCAAGACAGAGTGAAGCAATCAGGCAGAGGTCCATTTAAACAGAAATAATTGATTTATTTCAGTAGCTTAAAACCAGGAATTACTCATTGACAAGCCCCCTTGATTAACTATAATATGCGAACATAAGTAGAATAAGCTTAAAAAATAAGGTACGCGCCAAAAATCTGCGCGCACCAAGTCAATCGAGCGGACGCTCCCAACAAGACGGGGCTTCCGCCTTGCCGGCGCTTATACGGAGAGCAAACTAAAAAGAGTTTGCTCCATACACGCCGTCTGCGGTCGCCGCTCAATACCGCCGTTAGGTGATCAAGGAGGAAACATGCTCGTGCGTATCGGATTCATAACAATTGTTCTGCTTTTCGCAGTTTCGGCTCTGGCTGGGGCGATAGACGACAGAAATACCCTCATAGGCACAGTTACCGACAGCCCAGACAATGGAAAAAGCCTTTGGGGTCATGGAAAAAGCCTTTGGGGTCAGACTTAAATATTGACATTTAAGGCGGTTAGCTGTAATTTGATGCCATGGCTAGGAAGTCTCGGATAGAGTTTGAGGGCGGGTTTTATCACGTAATTGTTCGTGGCAACCAGAGGCAGAAGGTCTTCTGGCAAGAGAAAGATTTCTTGAAGTACCTTGAAATTTTGAAGGACTACAAGGATCGATATGACTTTTTGCTCCATGCCTACGTATTGATGGAGACCCACGTTCATCTCTTGTTGGAGACGGGACAGGTTCCTTTATCGAAGATTCTACAAGGGATCAACCAACGATTTACCATGTATTTCAACTGGAGCCGTGGTACGGTAGGACATCTGTTTCAAGGGAGATACAAGGCGATTCTCTGTGACCGGGACGCCTATCTGTTGAGTTTGGTCAAATACCTTCATCGTAATCCGGTTCGGGCAGGGATGGTGAGACAACCGGAAGAGTATCGGTGGAGCAGTCACCGGAGATACCTTGGGTTAGACAAAGATGAGCTGGTAGATACTGGAATGGTATTGGGGATGTTCTCAAAGGATTTGAAAAAGGGACGCAGGCTTTACCGTGAGTACATGAGGGGAGAGGAGAAAACCCCCGAGGAGGAATTCTATCAGACAGTGGATCAGAGGGTTTTGGGAGATGAGCAATTCGTTGAAACGGTGAGAGGACGAGTCAAGGATGGGATCTCTGCGGGAAGAAGGAGGCATGGGGTTAACTTAGGGCAAATTGCAAAAGGAATGGAAGAGGTTTTTGAAATTCCTCTCGCTGAATTAAAGGGGAGAGGGAAAGATAGCGGGCTAATAGAAGGGCGGAGATTGTTCAGTCTGGCGGGAAGGGAGTATGGATATAAGGGAAGGGAAATAGCGGCGTTCTTGGAGAAAGATCCAGCCTCGGTGACAGGATATTTGAGAGGTGGCCAAGATCTCCAGGGCAAAAAGGACCGATTAATTCTTTTCCTAGACGGGGGCAGAAAGAATCCCAATATTTAAGTCTGACCCCATAAGCTTTTTTATAAGCTTTTTTAGATATAGCAGATTCCATTTCAATTGTCTACTAAAAAATTTGTCGCTGTAGTATTAGGAAGCAGAGAATTTATTGATAGAATCAGGCTGGAATATCTTGAAAAAAAGGAAATAGACAATCGTGACCTTCCGGCATTAAAGAAGATTCTGATTGTACCCTCTCTGGAGTCAATAGAGAAAGCTGTCATCAAGAGAGTGGGAAGAAGTGATCCACTTTTTAAGAAAATCTGCATTTATTTGAGCTATCAGCGCAGTGGTTTGAATCTTAGGGAGATTGGGGAGTATTTTGGGATGCAGAGGAGTGCGATCAGCCAATTGAGCAGGAGATTTGCGGAGGTGATAGAGGGGAGTCAGGAATTAAGGAGGGTTCTCAACAGAATAGAGAAAGAGGGCTTGTTGAATGTTGCGGCCTGACCCCTATGACTTGTCCAAAATAACTTGCGAGGGACATGTCAAATAGAGTATATAGCAGGGGATCTGTTTTGCCCTGAACCAAACCTAAACAAGGAGGAAACAACCATGAACCTTCGAAACATTATTTTAGCTCTCCTGATTCTGCTTGCTTTCACTCTTCTCTTCACGACGGAAGGCACCTCCCAGACTCGGCTGGTCGTTAAATCGGCCAGGGCGGGTACTTCATATTACGCCCTCGCCATGGGGATGGCAAAGGTCATCATGACTGTCCCAGGTATCGAAGCCTCGGTGGAAGAAAGCCTCGGCTCCGTGGCCAATGTAAAAGAGGCAAGAACCCGGAGCAACTTCATCTTCACCTCCACCTCTGATTTGATTGCCCAGTCCCTAAAAAAAACCAAGCCCTTCGAAGAGGGGGGATTTGAGCGGATTCGAACCCTCTGGTCCATCCCCGGAGTAACGGTTCATATGGTGGTGAGAGAAGACAGCGGTGTCAAAACCATCCGCGACCTTCAGGGGAAGCGCTACATCGCCGGAGGGATTGGGACCTCCACAGAGCGACTGACAAAGCTCATCCTAAAGGTTTACGGCCTAGAGGGCAAGGTTGATTTACCTGCGGTCGACCTCAAAGAAGGGGTGGATGCCGTCGTCAACCGGAGGGCCGTGGGATTCACGACCGGAAGTCCCTATCCAACGCCCATGGTGATGGAAATCACGGCCACGACATCCATCCGGTTGTTAGAGATGGACGAGGAGGAGTACAAGAAACTGGTTGAAGCTGATCCTACCTACTCGATGACAGTCATTCCCGGAGGAACTTATAAGGGCGTCAATTCCGATGTGAAAACAGTGGCATCCCCGGTCTTGACCTATACGACGGAGGATCTTCCCGAGGAGGTGGCCTACAAAATCACCAAGGCCTTTTGGGAAAACAAGAAGATCATGGCCGATGCCCATGCCATTGGAAAAGGGATCGATATCAAGGGCGTCAAATACGGGATTGCCAAAGTTCATCCGGGAGCTCTCCGGTACTACAAAGAGGTAGGTGTCGAGGTTCCTGCTTCGATGAAATAAACCATGGGGAAAATGGACCGAATCATCTCCGGGATCATGTGGGGGGCCTCCCTCCTCCTGGCCCTCTTCTCACTCCTTCTCCCCATCTTTGCCTTCATCCCGAACCTGATCGAGAGGGGAGTCCATTTAGGTCTGGTCCTTCCGCTCGTCTTTTTAGCAGGGCCGAAGCCGAAAAACAGGCGGACCCTATGGACGAACCTTGTCCTGGCAGGTCTGGGAGTTTATCTCTGCTTCTACATCATCGTTCATTTTCAGGGGATCATCGATCAGTACGGGATCGTCAAAAACACGACCCAAGTCGTGATGGGCCTTCTCATGTGCCTCCTCGTGATGGAGGCGGCCCGAAGGATGATCAAGCCTGTTCTTCCCGCAATCACCCTCCTCTTCCTTCTCTACGCCCTTTTCGGCCATCACATCCCGGGCATCTTCGGTCATGTCCGATATGACCTCGCCCAAATTACAGGGCTGCTCTATCTGACCACCGGAGGCATCTGGGGGCAGCTGACAGGCATCTCGGCCAATATCATCGCCATTTTTGTCCTCCTGGGCGCCTTCATCGGCTGTACCGGCGGGGGAACCGGGTTCCGGAAGATTTCGATCCGAGTCGCAGGGAGGTTGCAGGGGGGACCGGCCAAAGTGGCCACGGTCGCAAGCGGGATGTTCGGAACCATCTCGGGAAGCGCCTCGGCCAATGTGGTCACCACCGGGGCCTTTACCATTCCGATGATGAAGAAGCTTGGGTTCCGCCCTGCCTTTGCCGCAGCCGTTGAGGCCGTAGCATCCACAGGAGGGCAGATCATGCCTCCCATCATGGGAGCCGGCGCTTTTATCATGGCGGAGCTGACCGGGACTCCCTACCTGAAAATAGCGTTGTCGGCAGCCATTCCGGCCATTTTCTATTACTTCACCTGCTGGGTAGGCATTCACTTCTTTGCCATGAGGGATGGCCTCCACGGCCTTGAGGCAGGAGAACTGCCCACCTGGCCTGAAACGTTCCGGGCCAGCAGCTTTTTCATCATCCCCTTCGCGATCCTGATCTATTTCCTGGTCCGTCTTTACACTCCCCAATTCGCTGCCTTCTGGGCAACGGTGAGCACATTCCTCCTCGCCTTCTTCACGCTGGATTGGAAATTCGACCGGACCTTTCTCTCCAAATTCTCGGGGGCGATCCGGGAGGGAGCCTCGCAGATTGCCATGATCGCCAGTATCTGCGCCTGCGCCCAGATCATCATCGCTATCCTTTCCTATACCGGCCTGGGAGTTAAAATCTCCACATTTATCGTCGATTTCAGCGGTGGAAACCTTTTCCTCGCCCTCGTCTTTACCATGTTGACCTGCATCATCCTCGGGATGGAGGTGCCGACCACGGCTTCCTATATCATGGCAGCTATTGTGGCAGCCCCGGTCCTGATCAACCTGGGAATCCACCCTCTGGCGGCACATCTCTTTATCTTCTATTATGCCATCCTCTCGGCCATTACCCCTCCTGTTTGCGGAGCGGTCTATATCGCTTCGGGAATGGCCGGGGCCGACTGGATGGAAACGGCCCGGTACAGCCTTCGCCTGAGCTATGCAGCGTTTCTACTTCCTTTCATTTTTGTCTATGACCCCTCCCTGCTACTCATCGGGGGGAACCCGGTGGATATCATCCTGTGCATCATCCGGACGGTCATGTCGATGATTATGCTGAGCGCTGGATTCATCGGCCAGCTGAGAAGCGGGGTGACCTTGGGGGGGCGGCTCCTTCTGATTGGAATCGGGATCCTGTGGATTATACCCAACTGGTTCTTCGACCTATTGGGTCTAACAGGAACCCTCTTTGTGGTTCTGGATCGAAAGAGGATCTATCACAAACCTCCCCGTACCTGTTCCAAGGGAGATTCGAAGAGTGAAGGAAATGGTTGACTACCGGGTAATCGTATCCAAAGGGGAAGACCCTTACCTCACAACCCAGGAGGCATTGACGCGTTTCTCCCCTTCCCGAGTGAAGGGAAAGAGGGTTTTGATCAAGCCGAATGCCGCCCGTCTCGCATTGCCTGGCGAGGGGATCACAACCCATCCCATGGTCATCGCAGCCATCATCGACTATCTGAGGGAGAAAGGGGCCCTTGAAATCCTCATTGGAGAAAGTTGCATTTTCGGTGTTGATGCCGAGGAAGCCTTTCTGAAAACAGGGATGAGAGAGATTGCAAAGAAGAGGGGAGTTTTGCTCCTCGATCTTGATCGCCTTGAACCCATGGAACTAAACATCCCTCAGGGAAGACTCTTAAAAAGGATCAGGGTCTCCTCAATTTTGAGGTCTGTGGACCTGATCATTTCAGCCCCTGTCATGAAGACCCACATGCACACTCAGGTGACCCTGAGCATCAAGAACATGAAAGGCCTCCTGTGGAAAAGAGAGAAGGCAAGGCTTCATCACCTTGTCGGAGATCCCAAGACAACGGAGGGCGATAAAGAGTTGGACGTAGCCATCTCTGAGATGGGAACTGTGCTCTTTCCCCATCTGGCAGTCATTGACGGCACAGTCGGCCTTGAAGGGATGGGGCCGGCTTATGGCCAAGCCAAAAAGGTGGGGCTCGTCGTTGTCAGTGACCATGCCCTTGCCTGCGATCGCGTTGCCTCGGAATTGATGGGTTTCCCGCCGGACCGGGTTCCCCACCTCAAGCGCCTCTCAGGAAAGGGGCTGGAAAAGGTCTCGGTCGATCCGGCCGATTATCTGAAATGGAGAGACCCTTTCGAACCCTCTCCGTCACAACTCTCCATCCCTTATCCGGATGTGGCGGTCTATGATGAGGGATCCTGCAGTGCCTGCCTGTCAACTCTGTTGGTCTTCCTCCAAAATTACTACGACCAATTGGATGACTACCGTTTGGGAGACAAAAGGGTTCATATTGGCATCGGAAAGCATCTGGATGATTGTCCACAGGGGACGCTCCTGATTGGAAACTGCACCTCAGGCCTCAAAAAAAGGGGGACCTTTGTCCGGGGATGTCCTCCCATCGCCTCCCAGATCATGGGCGTTTTAACAAAGAAGAAAAAAGGGGTGCTGAAGAGGTTTCGTGAGAGTTAGACGAATCAGCTATTTAGGACCTCCGGGGACGTTCACCCATGAGGCAGCCAGATGTTTCTTCGCCTCGGAAAAAGAGTTGATCCCGTGTGAAACCGTCCAGGAGGTTCTCCGCCAATACCGGGACCACGAGGTCGATGGTAGTGTCATCGCTATCGAGAGCTCCCTGGCAGGGACCGTGGCTGAAAATCTGGACAGGCTTCGCAGCCTCGAGCAATTCCTTGTTGTGGGGGAGGTGCTTCTTCCAACCCGCCATCAACTGATGGCAAGGCAGGAGACAGAGCTAAAACAGATACAGACTATCTTTGGCCATCCAAAGGCCTTCGAGGAATGTGAATCCTGGCTCTCCCAGCATCTCCCGAAGATCGCACGCAAGCCCTTTCCCTCCTCAGCAGGAGCTGCCAGGGAGGTAAGCCTCGATCTTTCTTTGAAGTCGGCGGCAGTCGCTCCAGAGGCTGCCGCCTCTCTCTATGGCCTCGTCATCCTGGCCCCAAACATAGAAGATGCGCCAAATAATGTAACCCGTTTCTGGGTGCTGGGAAGAGAGACTTCCCCTCCGACTGGAAATGACAAGACCACGTTATACGCCTGGAATGAACTCCATCCGATTCTCCACGGCCTTTCGGCCTCAATGATTGACATCTTATCGATTTATGAGAGGCCGACCGGGGAAGGAATCGACTGCCACAGTTATTTCATTCATGTAAAAGGCCATAGATTGAATCCACCTCTCGCCGCCTTTTTAAACCGATTTCCTAAAGTAAAATGGATCGGTTCTTATCCGTCGGGAATTTTGCGTTGATACCTATGCATAGAGAGGGGTGCATAGAGAGGGGTCAGGCCGCAACATTCAACAAGGAGATAAACGATAGGGAGGGACAGGAGTGTCGAGGCCGCTGAGGATTGAGTATCCGGGCGCATTTTATCATGTGACCTCCCGTGGAAACGAGAGAAGGACGTTATTTCAAAGCAACCGGGACAAAGAAAAATTTCTATCCTATCTTGAATCGACCCATGAGCGGTATGGAGATGTTATTCATCTAACAGCGGAGTGGAGAAATGCGAATCGGAAATCTGTATGCAGATGCTGCACCTCCTGTAAAGGGCGAACGCTTCGAGCCCATCTTGAGTCACAAGAACCTCGTTATTGAACGAATCCTGAGTTCTGCTGCCATTACTTCCTGCAAGTATGTACAGCAACAAGATGAATGGGTTGTGCTTCTGCAGGGTGATGCAGTTCTTAAAGTCGCCGACGAAACAGTGACGCTCAAATCCGGTGACTACCTCTTCTTGCCTGCTGGCATGCCTCATACGGTGGAGCGTGTTTCTCAGGGAGCAATTTGGTTGGCAATGCATTTTTATAGTGAACAAACAGTACCACCGAACAATTACGAGGCCTCCCGGAGTCAACAGGGATAACAAATCCATGATGAACCGGTTGTTTAGAGCAAGCATAAGGGTTGATATCGCTCCGTGAAAATGGTAATTTGAGAGTATGAACAGGACGCATATATCTAAATACAGAATGTCGGACAAACGGAACAACGGCTTCGTTCCTGGCACACCTGCAGACCGCCTAGGTCTTGTCTGGCCGTTGACCCGAGAGATTGCATCCTTGAACAAAAAGTACGATGTTGAACGAAGATTACAGAGACATATTACACGCCTTATCCGACGAGAAGAGATAAAGGAATAGAAATTAATTATTGATTTCATGAAATGATAGCAAAAAACAACGATTAACAAATCTAAACCTACCTACTGATAAAAGCCCCATAAAAAAATGACTCAAGATTTTGTATCACAAGTTGTCTTTCAATCAAAAGAATTCTTGCTGGAAAGAGACATTGCAACTGTTTTTCCTCTATTTACACCGGAGGGTGAAAAACTCTGGGCACCCGGATGGACTTACACAAACCTTATCGGATCAACCGAACTAAAACCTGATGACGTCTTTCTGACAGATACCCACGATCACAAGTTTTCGCAGGCGATCTGGATTGTTTCTGATTATGATGCCAGTAAACATTATGTTTCGTATTACAAAATCGAGCCAGAACAAAAAGTCGGCAAGATCACAGTCCAATGTTTTGAAAAAACCCCATCCGTCACCCTGGTTAGAGTAACCTACAAATACATCGGACTCTCTGATTCAGGAAATCAATTTGTTGCTGGATTCACAAAAGAGGCCTTTGCGGAATTTATTGGTGTGTGGCACACACTGCTTCGCGACTATTTCTTGAAAAATCCTTAGTACAAATGCATTAAATTAGATGCTGAAACGAGTTCAGCATGACAGGAAAAGGTATGTCATTCCGAACTTGTTTCGGAATCTCAAATTTTAGCATGACAAAGAATTAAATGCGTTTGTATTAGTAAAACGGAGGGCAATCCATGACAATTCGTATCGTACAACTTGGGAGTCCTCGCGCTCCCGGGGAAGGGTTGCGTATTGGAACAGTCCGGCGCCCGCCCAGAGGTGTCCCAAAGAGTGAGATTGCAACGCGCAATTATTATGATGTGTGGCTGCCCAATCTCGCTCCCAGTGAGCAGCTTCTTAAGTCTGGACGATCTTCTAAAAACGAAACCGATTGGCTCTCTTTTATCAGACGCTACCGCTCGGAGATGAGCCAGCCGGAGAACCTCCGGGTTCTTGATCTTCTCGCCGCGTTATCGCACCAGACGAATTTCTCGTTGGGATGTTATTGCACTGATGAGCAACACTGCCATCGTTCCATACTGCGCCAACTCCTCTCCGACCGCGGCGCCACCCTCGTTTGATCGGAGGTCTTAAATGAAGGAGTATCGCCCTGCAAAAAAACGAATTAAAGTTTCAGTTGGGGAGTCTGTGCGAATCCTCCGCGAACTTCAGGAATTAAGTCAAAATCAATTATCACAGCTCACTGGTGTTCCCCAGGCTGCGATTTCGGCAATAGAAAATGATCGAGTTCGTCTTGGGGTAGAGCATGCAAAGGTTCTAGCCCGGGCTCTGAAGTGTCACCCAGGCGTGTTGGTTTTCCCTGGTTGGGAACTTCCCGAAGAAGCCGCAGCTTGATCCTCAACTTTCAAAATAGGGAAGTGTCCTTAATTTTTAAACGATTCCGCCATCTACGATGATTGTCTGGCCGGTGATGTAATTGGCATGATCGGAGGCTAAAAATAAGACAGCCCGTGCGACCTCTTCGGGTTTTCCCATTCTTCCCAGGCTGGATGACTTGATGATTGCCTCAACTTTCTCCTTAGGCATTTTGGAAATGACTTCTGATTCAATCAAACCTGGGGCCACCGCATTGACATGAATATTAAAAGAACCTAACTCCCTTGCAAGGGATTTAGTAAAGCTAATCACCCCTCCTTTGGTGGCCGCATAATTCGTCTGCCCTGCAGTACCCAATATTCCACTAACCGAAGAGATGTTGATAATCTTCCCTCTTTTCTCCGGGATCATTTTTCGAATTACTGCTTTGCAACAATAAAAAAGACTATTTAAATTCGCCTTGATTAAGGAATCCCAGTCATCGTCGCTCATCAACATTAAAAAATTGTCCCGGATGAGACCCACATTGTTCACCAAAATATCAATCCTCCCATATTCAGCAAAGACATCCTCCACCATCTCTTTCACCTGATCGAACTGCGTCACATTGGCTTTGAAGATGCCTAAATTCATTTTTTTGGATTGGGCTTCATTGATCAGACTTTCGGCTGCCTCCACATCCTTCGAAAAATTGGCAACCACCCTTGCCCCTTCTTCGGCAAAGAGAAGAGAGATGGCCTTCCCGATTCCCTTAGTTCCTCCCATAACAATAGCCACCTTGTCTTTGAGTAACATGGTCAACCTCCCAATAATTTATAAATCCGAAATTCGAATATCGAAATTCGAAACAATCTCAAAATTCAAAAATTCAAATGACCAAAACAAATTCTTTTTCTTTAAGGGTTCCTCTAAAAATTAACGATATTTACTATCAACCTATACCAATCTAACCATCAGTATGTTATGGTCTGGCATCGAAATGGAAAATAAGGAGACAAATCATGATGCAGACCGGCCTTTTGGATTG
>VGRU01000017.1 GCA_016875255.1 Deltaproteobacteria bacterium | reverse complement strand
AAGGGAGGCAACTGGGGTCTACTGTATTTGTAACCCCGGCGAATGGTCTTCTGGCTAAAATTTCAGGTTGGGTACGCCAACCGACACCCCCTTTTTTTCTGAAAACGTGCAACATCGCAAATAGCTCGAAAAAGAATTGATATTGCAATTTTTTATATTAAATTTATAATGTTATAAAGATTACATCCTGAACCGTGTGGAAATTGCTTATGAGAATTCTTGTCATAGAAGACGAGGTCAAAGTAGCCAATTTTATTAAAAAAGGACTCGAAGAAGAACACTATGCTGTTGATACGGCTTTCGATGGAGAGTCAGGCCTCTATATGTCTGAAGTCAACGATTACGACTTGATTGTGCTCGATTTAATGATCCCCAAAATATCCGGCCTGGAGGTTTTGAGGAAAATCCGGATCAATAAGAATAAGGTTCCCATTCTGGTGGTCACGGCAAAAGACACGGCCGAGGATATTGTGAAAGGTTTGGACTCGGGATGCGATGACTATTTAACCAAACCTTTCGAATTTCAAGTATTTTTGGCCAGGGTTCGCGCTCTTTTGCGCAGGGAAAGGGCGGATGCGGAGCCTGTTCTAAAGTTGGCTGATTTAACCCTATCTCCGGTGACCCACAGGGTCATAAGAGGAGAGACAGAGATCGAGCTCACCAGCAAGGAATATGGGCTTTTGGAATATTTTATGAGGAATCCGAACAAGGTGCTGACACGGACGATGATTTCCGAGCATGTCTGGGATTATCACTTCGATTCCATGACCAATGTCATCGATGTCTATGTCAACTACCTCAGGAAGAAGATCGATAAGGGGTTCGAACCTAAATTGATTCATACCATCCGGGGGGTTGGATATATCCTCTCTCCAAGCAAGCCCTGAACCGAGCATGGTGCAGGCCAGGAAAATTTTAAAAAGGGAATTTAATGGACTTTAGGAGCCTCCGTTTTAAACTCACCCTATGGTATGTTCTCATCCTGGGAATTCTATTGATCTCCTTCAGCAGTTTTTTATACCTCACCCTCTCTCGAAGCCTCTATCGTGACGTGGATCACAAATTGAGGTCTCTTGCCGAACTGATTGCTTCAGAATCAACTTCGCCATTATCGAAATTCGATTTCGGGAGCATCGATCAGACCCTTGAGACTTCGATGAATTTAAAACCGATCGGGAAATTCATCCAGGTTCTCGACGAATCGGGAAGGATCGGGCGAAGGTCCGAAAACTTAAAAAGCGCCCAGCTTCCGATCAGCCTGAATGCTCTCAGGAATGCATCAAAGGGTTTGATCACTTATGAAACCAATCGCTCCCTTAGAAACACCCCGTTGCGTATCATTACCTACCCCGTGAAAGAACAAAACCACGTAACTAAAATGATTCAGGTCGCCTCCTCCCTCGAAGATGTGGAGGATGCCCTCAACACCCTGTTGATCATTCTCCTTGTCACTGTTCCATCGATTCTCCTGATCGCCAGCCTGGGAGGACAATTCCTTGCCCATAAAGCATTAAAACCGGTCGATCGGGTCACCCAGACAGCTCGAATGATCACCTCGCAAAATTTGAACCAGAGAATCCAGACCCTCAAAGTGAAGGATGAGATATCAAGGTTGATCGATACTTTCAATGAGATGATCTCCCGACTGGATCAGTCTTTCCGCCAGATTAAACAATTTACCACGGACGCTTCTCATGAATTAAAAACTCCCCTGACCATCCTCAAGGGAGAAGTGGAGGTGGCCCTGCGGAAAAAAAGACAGCTTCACGAATATGAACAGATTCTGGAGAGCAATCTTGAAGAGATCGATCGAATGTCGAAGATCGTGGAAGATCTCCTGCTTCTCTCAAGAGCGGATATCGGTGAGATCCGATTGAATAGAGAAGATATTCATTTGACCCCGTTCATCAGTGGGTTGACCGAGCAGATGAAGATTCTGGCTCAGCCCAAGAACATCCGGATCCATATTTCGAATCACGAAGCGGAACACGAGGAGGAGCTCCATATTCTCGGAGATACTCTCCGTATGAGAGAACTTTTTATCAACTTGATTGAAAACGGAATAAAATATACTGAAGCGGGGGGAAGCATCCTGATCACTCTGAAAAAAGAAATGAATGGTTCCGTAAACCCGCTCATGCCAAAAGAAAAAAAACCTGCAGCGTTTGTTAAAATCATCATTGCAGATACGGGCATAGGAATTGCCAAAGAGGATCAAGAGAAGATTTTTAATCGATTTTTTAGAGTGGACAAGGCCCGTTCAAGAGAACAGGGAGGCAGCGGTCTCGGGCTCAGCATCTGCAAGTGGATTGTCGAGGCTCATCAAGGGGAAATCACCGTTGAGAGCGAACCTGGGAAAGGAAGCGCCTTCATTGTCAGATTACCCCTCTATTCTCCCTGAAGATAGAATCTGGATAATTATTAACCAATGGAACTCCTTTGTATATCGCTTCATCAAAGATTAAAAAATAGAGAATTAAATTAGTCTAATTATATCAATGGATTAAAAAAATGTCAATTTTTGGCACCCATCTTGCTTTCTTTAGATTCGAATTGTATTCGGTTCATTGTATTTCATATTCCTAGTCTGGCCAAGCCAGAACCAAATAGGCTTTAGAGTTGAAAAAATTCGAAATCCGAATATCGAAATCCGAAATGGTTCGACTTTGCTCACCATCCTGAGCTTGTCGAAGGACAAATCCGAATTCTCAAATTTCAAATGTCCTAAATTATTTTTGTTTGGAACATTTGAAATTTGGTCATTTGAGATTGTTTCGAATTTCGGATTTCGTGCTTCGGATTTAAAATCCGCTCGATCTAAAATAACTTTGTTGCCAATTTGCGCACAATTTTATTTCTAAGGGGCCAAATGGTTGTAGGTTATTATGAGGGGGTAGGAGTTGTCAGAAAGATTAGGCGAACTGCTCATTAAAAGAAATTTTATTACACCTGAGCAACTAAAAAAGGCGCAGGATGAGCAAAAATTGAAGGGGGGGCGTTTAGAGTCCAATCTGGTGAAGTTGGGCTATATTAAAGAGGATGAGCTTCTTTCCTTCTTGAGCGCCCAGTACCGGGTTCCCTCTGTAAAAATCTCGAAAATCGAAATCAACCCCAATGTCACTAAATTGATCCCCCCGAGTATCTCAAAAAAATACTTTATCATACCCATTAATCGCGTAGGTCCCAAATTGACACTGGCGATGGCTGATCCAAGCAACATTGTCGTCATCGATGAGATCAAGTTTATGACCGGTTTTAATGTTGAGCCAGTAGTGGCTTCCGAGACGGAGATCGTCGATGCCATAAAGAAATATTACGGCGGTGGGGGAAGTGTGGCTGGCCTGGGAACGACGTCTTTCCAGGCCCTCGATTACTCCCTTGAAGAAGATAAATCCTCGGATTCTGATTTCGACCTCATCGACACCAGTTTGGTCGATGTCGATGAGTTTGACAAGCTGGTCCATGGAGCGGTCGATAATATTGAGGTTGTTGAAAACCAGACCGCGGATGAAACAGATGAGATCGGAGGTCCGATCATCAAAATCGTCAACGGGGTCCTGATCAAGGCGATCAAATTGGGAGCCAGTGACGTCCATTTTGAGCCTTACGAGAAGAGTTTCCGGGTCAGATACCGTGTCGATGGCGTCATGAGACGGGAGATGACGCTCCCCACCCAGATCAAAAATGCCATTGTCTCCCGTCTAAAAATCATGTCCAAGCTCGACATCGCTGAAAGGCGCCTTCCCCAGGATGGGAGAATCAAATTGCGCCTCGGCAAAGGCCGTGAGATGGACTTCCGGGTTTCCACCGTTCCTGTCCTCTTCGGAGAAAAGGTGGTTCTTCGCCTCCTCGATAAATCGTCTTTACAACTGGACATGGTCAAATTAGGGTTCGAAGAATCATCCCTTGAGGATTTCAAGAATGCCCTCCGAAAACCTGTGGGGATGATTCTCGTCACCGGGCCCACGGGGAGTGGAAAGACGACGACCCTCTATTCGGCTCTATCCGAATTGAATAAAGAGACGGAGAATATCACCACTGCCGAAGATCCCGTGGAATACAATTTTATGGGGATCAACCAGGTCCAGATGCATGAGGAGATCGGGCTTACGTTCGCCTCTTCGCTCCGGGCGTTCCTCCGACAGGATCCGGACATCATCATGGTGGGCGAGGTCCGTGACTTTGAAACCGCCCAGATTGCGGTTCAGGCCGCTCTCACCGGACACCTCGTCCTGAGCACGGTTCATACCAATGATGCTCCTGGAACCGTGACTCGTTTGATCGATATGGGCATTGAGCCCTTTTTGATTTCCTCTGCGGTCATCCTCATCCTGGCACAGAGGTTGATTCGAAAAATTTGCATGGAATGCCGGGAACCCATCAAGGTTCACCCTCAGCTCCTGATCGATCTGGGGGTTTCGCCGGATGAGGTAAAATCTTTCCCGGTTTATAAAGGGAAAGGATGTTCGATCTGTAATAATACGGGTTATAAAGGCCGGGTTGGACTCTATGAGGTGATGGCGATCAAAGAAGAGATCAAGGAGCTTATCCTTTCCCGTGCATCGACTTCGGAAGTTAAGAAAGAAGCCATGCGGTTAGGGATGAAGACCCTCCGGCAGAGCGGGATCATTAAGATTCGAGAAGGATTGACCACGATCGAAGAAGTGCTCCGATCGACCATGGACGATCGATAATCTTTTAAAAGAAGGAGAAGAGGAAACATGATCGAATTACAGAAACTACTTGAACTCATGATAGAAAAGAAAGCCTCCGATTTGCATATCACCACAGGCTCTCCTCCCCAGTGCAGGATCGATGGAAAGTTAATGGGCGTCGATGCAACCCTTCTCACTGCTCCCGACACGAAACGCCTCTGTTACAGCGTGCTCACCGATGCACAACGTCACAAGTTTGAGGAGGAGACAGAACTGGATTTCTCCTTTGGCATTAAAGGTCTGAGCCGATTCCGGGGGAACATCTATATGCAGAGAGGCGCTGTGGCTGGAGCCTTCCGGGCCATCTCTTTCGACATCCTCAACTTTTCTGAACTGGGAATCCCCCCCATCGTCAATGAATTGATTAAGAAACCCAAGGGCCTCGTGTTGGTCACAGGCCCCACGGGCACCGGGAAATCCACCACCCTTGCCGCCATGATCGACAAGATCAATAATGAGCAAAATGCCCATATCATTACGATCGAAGATCCGATCGAATACCTCCATCGCCACAAAAATTGCATCGTCAATCAACGGGAGGTCAACTCCGACACCAAAAGCTTTACCCACGCCCTGCGGCACGTCCTCCGCCAGGACCCGGATATCATTCTCATCGGTGAGATGAGGGATCTGGAGACGATTCAGGCTGCCCTTCTGACTGCTGAAACAGGTCATCTCACTTTTGCCACACTGCACACGAACTCCTGCGTGGAGACGATCAACCGGATCATCGATGTCTTCCCGCCCCACCAGCAACAGCAGGTGCGGACACAGCTCTCATTTGTTCTTGAGGGAATTTTGTCCCAGCAGCTTCTCCCAAAATTAGGAGGAAAAGGCCGGGCCCTGGCCATGGAGGTCCTGATCCCGAACCCTGCCATCCGGAACCTGATCCGTGAGGACAAGATCCAGCAGCTCTATTCCCTGATGCAGGTCGGTCAGGCCAAATTCGGAATGCAGACGATGAACCAGGCCCTCCTCTCCCTTGTGGAGCGTCATTTTATCTCCCTGGAAGACGCTTTAGAACGCAGCCATAATCTCGATGAATTCCGTCAGATGTTATCCAACGCGGGCATCATGGGCGGAAAGAGAGAGAGACAGGGCAAGGCAACCTAACCCCCGACAAGTCGGGGAACCAAAGAAGTTTTGGGGGGTTCAAAAATCCGAAAGGAAATCGGAAACCAGGATACCAGGATGCAGAGCATCAGAGGATCAGGTTACCAGGAAGATTCAAAGGAAAAAGAAAGACGACACCTGGTGTCCTTATCTCCTGATATCCATAACCTGATCCCCTGATTTTCTGATAACCTTGAGAGCGTGCTTCGGATTTTAGATCCGCTCAATCTAAAAATAACTTTGTTGTCATTTTGCGCACAATCTATTCATGAGGAACTAAATCCATTTGGACGGGTGAATTATGCCAATCTTTAAATGGGAAGGAAAGACACTGAAGGGATCGATCAAGAAGGGGGAGATGGAGGCTCCGAGTGAAGCCGCCATCCGCATCCATCTCCGGCAGCAGAGCATCATCCCCACAAAAATCGCAGCCAAAGGCAAGGAGTTCAAGATCTCCCTGCCCATGGGGAAGAAGGTCCCTCAGCGGAGTATCGCCATCTTCACCCGGCAATTGGCAACGATGATCGACGCCGGGCTACCCCTGGTCCAATCGCTGGATATCCTTTCTTCTCAGCAGGAAAATAAGCTCTTCAAGAATATCCTCCGAGAAATCAGAGAGGATGTGGAAGGCGGGTCCACCTTTGCCGGAGCCCTTAAAAAGCATCCGGCCGCCTTTGATGACCTCTATACGAACCTTGTCGTGGCGGGCGAGGAAGGAGGCATTCTCGATAATATCCTCACCCGGCTCTCAAACTATATCGAAAAAGCGGAAGCCCTGAGAAAGAAGGTCAAGTCCGCCATGATCTATCCCGCCATCATCGTGTCAGTGGCCATCCTTGTGGTGATCATTCTGATGATCTTCGTCATCCCGGTCTTTGAGACGATGTTCAAATCGGCGGGCCAGTCTCTTCCGCTCCCCACCCTCATTGTGCTCACCATGAGCAAGATCATCCAGAAATATATCGTTGTCATCATTCCCGCAGTCATCCTTCTCGTCTTTCTTTTCAGAAAGTTCTATAAGACGGAGGCGGGAAAAACCCTGATCGATCGACTCATTTTGAAAGTGCCTGTCTTCGGAATGCTCCTCAAAAAAGTCGCCGTGGCCCGATTCGCTCGGACGCTTGGAACGCTCGTGAGCAGCGGCGTTCCCATCCTCGACGGTCTCCTGATTGTCTCGAGGACGGCCGGAAACAGGACCATTGAAACGGCCATCTTGAGTGCCAGAGCCAGCATCCGTGAGGGTGAAACCATTGCCGAACCCCTGGGCCGGAGCAATATCTTTCCGCCCATGGTGATCCAGATGATCTCCGTCGGAGAATCAACGGGCGCATTGGATTCGATGCTGACGAAAATTGCGGATTTCTATGACGACGAGGTCGATGTGGCCGTAAGCAACCTGACCTCGCTCCTCGAACCTTTCCTGATGGTCTTTCTGGGGGTGGTGATCGGAGGGGTCGTCATCGCAATGTATCTGCCAATCTTCCAGATGGCCTCGGCCGTGCATTAAAATATTTAATAGAACAGGCTGTTTTTAAAAAAACATCCCTTCATGCTGAAATTGGGATTTAAATAATTCACCTGTCCCAATTAACGCCAACAATGGGGACTTATGAATTCGAACCTGAACATTCCTCTCGACCCTCAGCAGAAAATTCTGAAAAATATGAAAGGATTGATGGTCTCCCGGGTCATCATCCTCACCCTCCTGCTCGCGATTGCTTATATCTTTCAGCTCTCCGAGAAGAAATATTTCTTCATCCCCATGACCAACCAGTTCTACTATTTTATCAGCCTCTTCTATCTGGTGACGATCGTTTATGCGTTTCTTCTAAAGCGTGTTAAAAACCTCCGTCGATTTACCTTTATCCAGCTGGTGATCGATCATCTCTTCATCGCGGGCCTCATCGCCTTTACCGGCGGAAAGGAGAGCTTCTTTCCGCTTGCCTACATCTTTACGATTATCGGAACCAGCATCCTCTTCTATAAACGGGGGGCCTTCTATTCGGCATCGCTCTCCACCTTTCTCTACGGCCTCATCCTGCTCCTTCAGCTCTACGAGTGGATCCGCCTCCCGGGTCAGTTCGTCACGCCTGAGGCCAGCCAGGTTTTCTACTCCCTGATCACCTATTTAGCCGCCTATTACATTGTGGCATTTTTGAGCAGCACGATCTCCGAAGAATTGAAAAAGAAGAAGGGTGAACTCATCCAGAAGCAGGTCGATTACGATCAACTCGAAGCCTTCAACCGGAATATCGTCCAGAGCCTTGACAGTGGGCTCCTCACCATCGATTTCAACGGCCGGATCAATTTCCTCAACCGAACCGCAGAAAAGATTCTGAACCGGAAAGGAGAAGGGTTGAAGAATGTCTCCATCTATGATCTTTTTCCAGAGATTGCCGGAGTCCTTGGGGAGCTGAAAAGTAAGGCGCCAGGCTTTCCCCTCGATTACAAGCGGTATGAAACCCTTTTTTCCGAAGAGTACGGAGAAAAGATTTATCTTGGGTTTTCCATTTCTCCCCTGACCGACCCCAAAGGATCCGTGATCGGGCATACGCTCATCTTTCAGGACATCACCCGTTTCAAAGAGATGGAAGAGCAGATGAAACGATACGACCGGATGGCCGCCATCGGCGCCCTCGCCGCAGGGATGGCCCATGAGATCAGAAATCCGCTGGCCTCATTGAGCGGATCGATTCAGATGTTAAAATCGGAGCTCTCTCTCGATCCACAGCAGGAACATCTGATGGCCATCACCCTCAGGGAGTCAGAGAGGCTCAATGCATTGATCACCGATTTCCTCCTTTTTGCCCATCCCCCTCAGACCCATCGATCCCCGTGGGAGATCGGAAAGATCCTTGACGAAACGGTTGAACTTTTCATCCACTCTCCGGCTTTCCATGATGGGCTCCGCATTACGAGGACGCCAAAAAATGGAGGCGTTGAGGCGCTGGTCGACCCGGACCAGATACGGCAGGTCTTCTGGAATCTTCTGATCAATGCGGCTCAGGCCATCCCGGACGGCGGTGACATTCGGATTGGTATTGAAAGAACAAGCGAGACCTTTGGAGGAGGCCTCCCTTTTGGCGCTGCGAAGAGGGAGATCGAATGGGTGAAGATCGCGATCACCGATTCCGGAAACGGGATCTCCCCTCAGGAAAAAGAAAAAATCTTCGAGCCCTTCTATACGACCAAAGAGGGAGGAACGGGATTGGGCCTCTCCATCGTCCATAAAATTATTGAAAACCATAACGGAGTGATCAGAGTGGAGAGCGATATCGGCAGGGGATCCGTCTTCACCGTTTTTCTGCCTGCCGGATCAACCCAAGTCGAACCGATGAAAACAGGGTAAAAAGAGAATGCAAAAGGATAAGATTCTGGTTGCTGATGATGAAAAAAGCATGAGGGAGTTTCTGGACATCATGCTGAAAAAGGAGGGCTATAAGGTCACGCTTGCCTCTAACGGAGAAGAGGTGATGAAGCTGATCGAAAAGGATATTTTTGACCTGGCCCTGGTGGATATCCGCATGCCCAGACAGGATGGCATCTCCGTCTTGAAAAGGATTAAATCGATCTCGCCCGAAACAGTTGTCATCGTGATCACGGCTTATGCCTCTGCCGATACTGCTATTAAAGCAATGAAGGAAGGGGCTTATGATTATATTATGAAACCCTTTAAGATTGAAGAGATCAAGCTGATCATCCAGAACGCCCTCGAAAAGAAACATCTTCAGAATGAAAACCTCCTTCTCAAACAGGTCGTCAGGGACCGGTATCATTTCGAAAATATCATCGGGCAGAGTTCCAGGATGCTCGATCTTTATGACCTTCTGGAGAAGGTTGCCCCCACCAAAACAAACATCCTGATCTCCGGAGAGAGCGGGACCGGCAAGGAACTGGCGGCCAAGGCGATTCACTATAACAGTCCGCGCAAGGACAAACCCTTCGTCACTTTAAACTGCGGCGCCATCCCCGAATCCCTCATCGAAACCGAACTCTTCGGACATATGAAAGGAGCTTTTACCGATGCCATTTCAACCAAGAAGGGGTTATTCGAAGTCGCTGACGAGGGGACCCTCTTTCTCGATGAAATCAGCGAACTCCCCCTGATGATGCAGGTTAAGTTACTCCGTGTCTTACAGGACAGGGAGTTCAAGCGGGTGGGAGGGACCGAGGACATCCGTGTCGATGTCCGGATCATCTCTGCAACCAACAAAGACCTCGAAGAAGCCGTCCGGGAAAAACAGTTTCGAGAGGACCTTTTTTACAGGCTCAATGTGATTCAGATAAAAATTCCCTCTCTGAGGGAACATAAAGAAGACATTCCACTTCTGACCAGCCATTTTTTGAAGAAATATTCGGAAGAACTTGGGAAACAGATTTCCCAGATATCTCCCGAAGCCCTCCGGATTCTGGTTCAATATGATTATCCCGGGAATGTGAGGGAACTTCAGAATATTATCGAGAGGGCAGTGGCCCTTGAAACATCTCAGGAATTGACCGCCCAAAATCTCAATTCTTATATCGAGGAACAGCTTCCCCTCAAGAGAAAACCACTCGATCTCGAAATCCCGAGCGAAGGGGTCGACCTTGAAAAGATCGTGGAGGATGTCGAGAAGACGCTTCTGCTTAAGGCCCTCGACCGGACCAAAGGGATTAAAAAGAAAGCAGCCGAACTGCTCCATATCAATTTCCGATCCATGCGCTACCGGCTGGAGAAATACGGATTGAATAACGGCGAGGAATCCTGATCCTGCTCAGGTCCGTTTGAACTGGCGGTTCATCTCATCGAGGGGAAGAAGAAAGAAGACGGGTCGGCCATGCGGGCAGGTGGTTGAAGGATTGAAGGGATAGAGATTTCCGATCAACTCTTCCATCTCTTCCCTCCTCAACGGGAAGTTGGCCCGCACCGCAGAATGGCAGGCCAGGGAGATGAGAAGGGTCTGGAGGGGGATCGATCCCTCCCCACCCCTCTTTAAAAAAGAGAGTTCTTCGAGCATCTCCCTCACCCTCTCTCCGGCTTCCTTCTGCTCGATAAAGGAGGGGATCGTTCGAATGGCGTAGAGCCTCTCACCAACAGATTCGATTTCAAACCCGATTGCCTTAAAAGCCTCTTCAGCCGAATCGAAAATGAGCGATTCCTCGAGTGAAAGTTCCATCAACACAGGAAGAAGTAATTTCTCCGTTATCAGCGCTCCGTCGTCATATTTCCTCTTCAATTTTTCAAACAGAATCCGTTCGTGGGCAGCGTGCTGGTCAACGAAGATGAGCGTTCCCTCTGCCTCGCAGAGAATATAGGTCGCCCAGAGTTGGCCGACAACACGGTAAGGGGTCCTCTTCTCCACTTCCCATTGAAGGTCCTCTCTCTCTCCCACCTTGGGAGGATTAATTCCATTATCGCCGACTTCGGAATAGGATTTCCGAAAACCCTGGAAAGAGAGAGAGGCCTGGAGTTCTCCTTCCTGAATGGACTCCCCTCTTTTTCCCGGAGAGATCCATCTCCCCTCCGAAGGAGATTCTTCCAGCGCTCTCCGGATTGAAGACCACACGGCTTGATAAATTTTTTCCGGTTCTTTAAATTTAACCTCTGCCTTGGTTGGATGAACATTCACATCGACGGAAGAAGGAGGGAGGCTGATCAATAGAATGGAAACAGGATATTTATCCGCAGGAAGGACGTGCCGGTAACCATCCAGGATGGCCTTATGAATAATTCGATCCTTCACATATCTGCCGTGAATATAGATGGAGATCCCGTCTCTGTTTCCTTTTGCGAATGAGGGAAGGCTCGTAAACCCCTCGATCTGAATTTCATCTTCCTCATGCCGGATGGGTTTGAGGTGGTCGGTCGCTTCTCTTCCAAGAATCGCTTCGACCCGCGTCAAGAAGGACTCCGTTTTTAACAACTCCTGGAGGATGCGGCCGTCATGGATGAATTTAAACGTGATGGAAGGATAAGCAAGGCTCACCCTGTTAAAGTGGAGGAGGGCGTACCGGAGTTCGGTGCGAATCGATTTTAAGAATTTTCTGCGAACCGGAAAATTGTAAAAGAGATCATGGACTTCCACGTCGGTCCCCACGGGACAGCCAGTCTCTGAAACACGTTTGACTTCGCCTCCTTCAGAGATCACCTTTGTTCCGCTGATCGAATTCGATGGCCGGGTCTTGAGAACCATCTGTGAGACAGAGGCGATGCTGGGCAACGCCTCTCCTCTGAACCCAAGGGTCTCGATGGCAAAGAGGTCTTCGGCCTGTCGGATCTTACTGGTGGCGAATCGTTGAAGGGCAAGGGGAACATCCTCCGGAACCATCCCTTCCCCGTTATCGGTCACGCGGATGAACTGGAGTCCGCCTGATTTTAGCTCTACGATGATTTCAGAGGCCCCCGCGTCGATTGCGTTTTCCATCAGCTCCTTCACGACAGAAGCCGGCCTTTCAACGACCTCTCCGGCCGCAATCTTTTGTGCAACAGGCTCCGGCAATATTCGAATTTTACCTGCCATCATTTTCTCGAAAGTAGAATGTGGAAAGTGGAAGGTGGAGGAGAGATTTTTATTTTTTGGGGACTCTACTTCCCGCTCCCCTCCAGAAACGTCCCCATCTTTCTGAATTTCTCATACCGATTCGTCAAGAGGGAATCCATTTCCATCTTCTCTAATTCCATCAGGTGACGTTCCAATGACCCTTTTAGCCGGTTGGCCATCTCTCTCGGATCCCGGTGCGCTCCTCCCAGAGGCTCCTCAATCACCTCATCGATGACCCCCAGTCTAAACAGATCGCTGGCGGTCAATTTCAGGGAATCCGCAGCCGTTGCCTTGCCCTTCTCACCGTCTTTCCAGAGGATCGCCGCACATCCCTCCGGAGAGATGACCGAATAGATGGAATATTCCAGCATTAATATCCGGTCCCCAACTCCGATGGCAAGGGCGCCTCCGCTGCCCCCTTCCCCGATGACGAGAGTAAGAATCGGTGCTCTGAGCATCGCCATCATTTTAAGGTTCCGTGCAATGGCCTCGGCCTGGCCCCTCTCCTCCGCTCCGATACCCGGAAAGGCGCCCGGCGTGTCGATCATGGTGATGACCGGTTTTTGAAAGACCTCCGCCATCTTCATCAGCCTGAATGCCTTCCGGTAACCCTCCGGATGAGGCATCCCGAAATTTCGGTCCGCCATCTCTTTCACGTCGGTCCCCTTCTGGTGAGCCACCACGATGACCGGCTTTCCATTAAGCCTGGCGATTCCCCCGACAATGGCCGGATCATCCCCATAATTTCGGTCTCCATGCAGTTCGATAAAATCATTGAGGATCGTTTCAATATAGTAGGAAGATTTGGGCCGGTCGATATGCCGGGCCATCTGTGTAATCTGCCAGCCTGTCAGACTTGAGAATACCTCTTTCCGCAGTCGGTGCAGTTTCTCTTCGAGGGTTTTGATCTGCTCATCGATATGGAGGTGCTTGCCTTTAGAAAATCTCTTCAGGTGTTCGATCTCGTTTTCCAGATCGACGAGCGGTTTTTCAAAATCGAGATAATGTTTGACCATCTTCTAACCCCATTCCAAAGAGAGGCGTGGAGAGGGAAATAGTGTTTTGATGCGATCCTGAAAAATGGGGGAGGGATCAACCCTGTACTCATCTGAAAAGGCAATCACGGTCTCCTGCTGCTCTCCGTTGGTGATATGTAAAAAGATCCGGCAAGCCCCCTTATGGGCAAGGATCATCTCCTTCAGTTGGGTAAGACCCGTTTGCGATAAAGAGGATTGAGGAATTTTTAAATGAACGGATCTCGGGGGAGAGGATGCCAGGCTGGCGAGGGGCCGCACCTCCATCGCTTTGATCTTGATCCGGTCCTCCGCAAGATCGAGACTCCCTCGGACCAGGAGAGGGTCTCCTCCCTTGAGGTAATTTGAAGCGCTTTTAAAGACCTCGGGGAAGAGGATGACTTCAACAAATCCTTTCATATCCTCAAGGTTTAAAAACGCCATCCTGTCCCCTTTTTTGGTGACGATCTCTTTCAGGCTGCTGACCAGCCCGCAGATCCTCACCTCCTGGCCGTTCTGCAATCGGAGCAACGTGGAGGTGTCATCCTCAGTATGTCTTTTGATCTCCTCTTGGTAGGCTGACAGAGGATGCCGGGAGATGTAGAAACCGATCGTCTCCTTTTCAAAAAGAATCAACTGGGATTCTGGAAATTCTTCGATGTCGGGGTAGGCCTCCTCTCTTTCTCCCGAAGAGACTTCCCACATGCTCATCTGGGTCGTATCCATCTTCCGCTGGGCCCCCTGAGATCGCTCCAAAACCTCATCCAGAACGCTGAGCATCTGGGAGCGATGGGCTTTTGAAAAGTCGAAAGCCCCGCATTTGATCAGACTTTCAATCACCCGCCGGTTCACCTTTCTCAGATCAACCCTCCGGCAGAAATCGTCAAGGGATTGGAATCTCCCTTTCTCCTCTTTTTCTTTGAGGATGACCTCAATGGCGGCATCCCCCACATTCTTGACCGCAGCCAGTCCGAACCGAACCTGATGTCCCACTACGGTAAAATCCCTGTGACTCTCATTGATGTCCGGAGGCAGGATGGGAATGGACATCTCGCGGCATTCCGCGATATACTTCATGATTTTATCGGTATTCTGCACCTCGCTGGTCAGCAGGGCCGCCATAAATTCGATCGGATAGCGGGTTTTTAAATAAGCGGTCTGGTAGGCGATAAGGGCATACGCCGCGCTGTGCGATTTATTGAAGCCATACCGGCCAAAGGTCTCCATCTGGTCGAAGATCTTCTCGGCTTTCCTGGGAGAGATTCGGTTCTTTTTCGTTCCTTCGAAAAACTTCTCTTTTTGTTTCTCCATTTCGGAGGTGTCTTTCTTGGCCATGGCCCTTCGCAGGTTATCCGCATCTTCGAGCGTAAAACTGGCAAGACTGCTCGCAATGTGCATCACCTGTTCCTGATAGACGATGACCCCATAGGTATCTCTCAGGATCCCTTCGAGAGCCGGAACTTCATAGGTGATGGCCACCCTTCCGTGTTTTCGTTTGACAAACTCTTCCACCATTCCGCTGTCGAGAGGGCCCGGCCGGTAGAGGGCCACCAGCGCAATGATGTCCTTGAAGCCCTCCGGCTTGAGTTTGGTCAGAAGATCCCTCATCCCTGAACTTTCAAGCTGGAAGATGCCCAGATTGGAGCCAGCCCCAAGGGATGCAAACACGTCGGGGTCATCGAGAGGGATTTTTGAGAGATCGATCGATATCCCCTGATTCCTCTTAATGAGTTCAATGGCATGGTTGACCATCGTCAGGGTCTTGAGCCCCAGGAAATCGAATTTAACCAACCCGATGGCCTCCACCTCTTTCATCGCATACTGAGTGACCACCTCACCGTCCTGGCCCCGGTAGAGGGGAAGGTAATCCATCAACGGCCGGTTCGAGATGACCACTCCTGCCGCATGGGTGGAGGCGTGTCGGGTCAGCCCTTCGAGGGATCGGGCAATCTTAAAGAGAGAGGCGACTTTTGAATCTCTCTGGATCATCTCCTTCAATTGGGTCTCTTTTTCAAGCGCTTCTTCAAGGCTGATATTGAGAGCGCCGGGGATGAGCTTGGCAATCCGGTCCACCTCGGCATAGGGAATCCCCATCACCCGGCCTACATCCCGAAGCACCGCCCTTGCCTGCATCTTGCCAAAGGTGATGATCTGGGCGACATTCTCCTTTCCATATTTATCCATCACATACCGGATTACCTCATCCCTTCCCTCCATACAGAAATCGACATCCACATCGGGCATGCTGCTCCTTCGGCCCGGGTTCAAAAACCTTTCGAAGATGAGGCCATATTCGAGAGGATCCAGATCCGTGATATGGAGCGCATAGGCGACCAGGCTTCCGGCGACCGAACCCCGGCCCGGACCGACCGGAATGCCTTTCTGTTTGGCATAATGGATGAAATCAGCCACAATTAAAAAATATCCGGGATATCCCATGGATTTGATGATCTTCAGCTCCTCTTCCAGGCGACCGCGGTATCGTGAGGCGCGTTCCTCGAAATTCTCCGAATCCCGGTCGGGTAGAAGCCTTTTCTCCAATCCTTCTCGTGCAAGCCTCTCGAGATGGCTATCGGGTGATTCTCCGGAAGGCACGGTGATCCGCGGAATATGTTTCTCGTCAAACTTCAACTCCAGGTTGCATGCCTCGGCGATCTCCATCGTGTGAGCGATGGCCTCCGGAGTGTCTCTGAACAGTTCCATCATCTCCTGGGGGGACCTGAAATAGAATTCATCCGAAGAAAATCTCATCCGTTCTCTATCGCTGAGCGTCTTGCCGGTCTGGATGCAGAGCAACACCTCATGGGCCTGCGCATCTTCGCGGTGGAGGTAATGGCAATCATTCGTCGCCACCACAGGGATGAAGAGCTCACGGCTGATCTCAAGGAGCCGTTCATTGACCAGGGCCTGGTTTTCAACTCCGTTCTTCATCAGTTCGATGAAGAACCTTCGATCATCAAAGATCGTTCGATATTCCTCAGCGGCTTGAATCGCCCTCTTCATCTCCCCCCGGCCCGCCAGGAGGGCAACCTCGCCCTTGAGGCATCCGCTGAGGCAGATCAACCCCTCATGATACTTGCTCAGGAGTTCCTTATCGACCCTCGGCTTATAGTAAAATCCCTCGATATGCGCGAGACTGATTAGTTTGATGAGGTTGAAATAGCCTGTCCGGTTTTTTACCAGCAGGGTGAGATGAAAGGCTCCCTCTCCCCCTTCGGCCGCGGTCTTCCTCTCAAATCGGCTTCCGGGAGCAACATAGATTTCGCATCCCACGATGGGTTTGATTCCATGTTTGATGGCCATCTGGTAAAATTCGATGGCTCCGAACATATTCCCATGATCGGTCAGCGCCACGGTATCCATCCGGTACTTCTTTGCTAAATCGAAGACCTCATCAAACCGGATGGCTCCGTCCAGCAGACTGTACTGGCTATGGAGATGGAGATGGACAAATTCGTTGTGCGACATATCTCTCCTAAATCCGAAATTCGAATATCGTCATGCCAGAGGCAGATCCGCCTCTGGTGGAAAATCCGAAATGGTTCGACTTTGCTCACCATCCTGAGCCCTTTCGATGCACTCAGGGCCATGAGCTTGTTGAATGGCTTGTCCAAGGACAAATCCGAATGTTCAAAATTCAAAGTTTCTAAACTCCGATTTGTTTCAAACATTTAAAATTTGGTCATTTGATATTGTTTCGAATTTCGTGCTTCGGATTTCGATATTTCTTCACCTTATTCCCACTCAATCGTGCTGGGCGGTTTCGAGCTAATATCGTAGACCACCCGGTTCACCTTCTTCACCTCGTTGATGATCCGGTTGGCCATCTGTTCCAGGATCCGATGAGGCAGCTTCACCCAATCGGCGGTCATGCCATCCTGGCTTTCCACGATCCGCAGGGCGACCACATTTTCATACGTCCGGAAATCTCCCATCACTCCCACCGTTTTGATGGGAAGCAGGACCGCAAAACACTGCCAGACCTTATTCAGGAGATCGTTCTTTTTCATCTCTTCCATGACGATCGCATCTGCGTCTCTCAAAATCTCCAGCCTTTCCTTGCTGACCTCTCCGATGATTCGGATGGCGAGCCCGGGCCCCGGGAAGGGCTGCCGATGAACCATCTCTGAAGGAAGCCCCAGCACTCTGCCCAGCTTTCTTACCTCGTCCTTAAACAATTCCCGCAGGGGTTCCACCAGCTTCAATTTCATCTTTTCCGGCAATCCCCCGACGTTATGATGACTCTTAATCGTGGCTGAGGGCCCCTTCCACGAGATGCTTTCGATCACATCAGGATAGAGGGTCCCCTGAGCCAGATAGTTTACCCCGCCGATCTTTCTTGCTTCCTTTTCGAAAACGGCGATAAACTCCCTCCCGATCTTCTTCCTCTTCTCTTCCGGATCGGTCACCCCTTTCAACCCTTTAAGAAAACGCTCTTCGGCGTCCACATAGATGAGAGGGATATTAAAATGGCGGCTGAAGAGGTCCACGACCTGCTCCGGCTCATTTCGTCTCAACAGCCCGTTATTGACAAAGATGCATTTCAAGCGATCGCCGATCACCCGGTGAAGAAGAATGGCGACCACCGTGGAATCGACCCCTCCGCTCAGGCCGCAGACCACGCTTCCTGAACCGATCTTTTTCTTAAGCTCGCCTGTCGCCTCCTCCACGAATGACCGCATGTCCCAGGGATGCCGGCATTCACAGATAGGGAAGAGAAAATTGCGGATGAGGTCGATCCCTTTCGGGGTATGAATGACCTCCGGATGGAACTGAAGCCCGTAGATTCTTCTCCGGCGATCTTCAATGGCGGCAAAAGGGGTGCTGCTGGAATGAGCGACCGGATGAAATCCAGGCGGCAATCTCCGGAGTTGATCTCCATGACTCATCCATACCTGTAAGAAATCTCCTTTCCCTCCAATCCCTTTGAAAAGCCTCCCCCCGCGGTCGATGATCAACCGGACTTTTCCATATTCTCTCTTCTCCGAATGGGCAACCTCCCCTCCCAACAAGTTGGCGATCAATTGCATTCCGTAACAGATCCCCAGGATGGGAATCCCCAATCGGAACAGCCGGGGGTCGCAGCAAGGGGCTTCTGATTCATAAACGCTGGAAGGGCCTCCGGAGAGGATGACTCCCTTCGGCGAGAGGGCCTTGATCTTCTCCAGAGGAAAGTCAAAGGGCTGAATTTCGCTATAGACCCGGCATTCCCTCACGCGTCGGGCAATCAACTGGGTATATTGCGAGCCAAAATCGAGTATGAGTATCTTATCGAAGATTGACGATTTCTCCATTTTTTTCCGGGGCCTTGAGATGAGAAAAGGATGTGAAAAACGGAAAAGGCTTGCTTCAATGTTTCAAAATATATTTTCCATCTTTCGCCTCATACTGATAGGAGACGCCTTTACGGTAGAAGAGGTCGCTTTCCCCGAGGAGTCGGGCTGCCACCAGCTCCTCCAGTTTTTGAGGATAGGCCCCCTTCTCCAGGTAGAATATTTCCAGGGCGCTCCTGATCCGGTCGAGCTGAGCTCGATGGACAAACAGGGCGGGCGCTTCGATATTGACCCGTTCAATCTTCGAATCCCAGAAGAGGCGCAAAAAATTGGGCTTGAAATAGATCAAAAGGAGAAAGATGAAGATCAAAAAGGCGCCATAATAGACGAAAGCCAGCGCCTCCCTGAAATTGATCATCCTTACCTTCTTGACGAGGCTCGGGGTCTGGATCCCGGCCACCTCGACAAACCCCATTTCCATGAGGTTGAGTAAAATCTCGCTGGTGTTGAACTTCCCTAAAAGGCATCGGTCGATGATCTCCTGAACGGTCCGTGTCCCATCGATCAGGGTCAGGATCAACTCCTGTTCCGAAGTCAGCTTCTCCCTCATCTGGCTCTGAGGAGAGAGGACGCCCGCCATCTTCTCCTCGGCCCCTAAGATTCTCCGAAAGACGAGATGGGGGGAAAAGATCTTTTTTTCAATCTCCGACCACTCATCGACCATCCGGAGAATGTTCAACAGGACCTGCTCCGTGCTGAGGGCAAAGGGGATCTTCTTATAACTTTCCACGAGTTTGAGATCGAAGTTGAAGGCTCCATCCTCCCACCAAAAAAGGTCGTAGATCGTCTCATAGATCTGAGTCGTGATCACCTTCAGGATGTCTTCTTTGGTCAACAATCCGAGCTCAACCAGAATCTCTCCTATATATTTGAGCGTCTCTTTCTGAACCTTCAGCACCCTTTCGAGTTGTTCGTCAGTGATCAACTGGGCCTTAACCAGGATTTCGCCGATGAGGTCTTTTTTCCCCCGGTAATTGGAGTAAACATGGACGATCATTCCGTCGACAAAAGAGATTTCGACCAGACTCTTGCCCCGGCGTATCTTCAAGACTCCTGTTTTGAGCTGCTGCCCGATGAGCTGGATGATTTCGGTAATGCTGAAGTCTTTGAGCGTCCCTTGAAGCGCCATGGATATCTCCTCTTATTTCGGAATCTCGAACTCCGGTTCTTGTCGCCGTATTCGTCGATAGTAGAGGAAGTAGAACAGGCCGAAAAACCCTCCCCAGAAAAGAAGATCTCCCCAGGAAAACCTCGATTGCAAGGCCGACTCCGGCAGAACCCCGCTCCAGAAGACAAATCTCAGAATGAAGATGAAAAAGAGGAAGAGGAGCAGGAGCCCCCTGAGTGGCTGGCCTCTCCAAAGGTCGCCGAATCCGACCAGGAAGTAAGAGAGAAATTTTCCCGTAAACTGGTTCTGCTTTTGAAACGCATTGGCCTGGATCGATTTTTTCTCTGTGATTTTGGGATGGAGCTTCTCTTTCTGGACAAAAAGCCGATGGCAGTTAAAGCAAACGAACTCCTGCTCCGGGGTTTCCCAGGCGCCCAAATAGAAGCGATGGGTGGCGCTCCCGCAAATGGGACAACGGGTCAAGAAACGCTTCGCCCGGGTATACCTCGTCATTCCGATGAGAAAGGCCAGAAAGAGAATCGGCGCCAGAAGGGGAAGGGCGGATGGAATCGCCTCAAACCAGGCCTTAAACAGGCGGAACAAAAGTCCTTCTTTTCCAATATACTGGTCCAGAAATCTCCTCCAGAACATCTGCGTGGTGAAGACCTCATCGATCACCACCCGGTTCATATTGGAAGGCTCGATGGTGGAATAATGCTGGATCAATTCGGGGTCGAGCTGTCTGGCCTTCTGGAAGGCTTTGTCCGACTTTCCAGATAAAAAGGTCTCCTGGGAATAGGCGCGATAAAGGTTGTAGTAATACGATCCTTTTTCCGGATTGAGTTCGATGGCCCGCTGATAGGAAGCAATGGCCGACTGGATTTGCTTCTGGGCCAGATAGACGTTACCCAGATTGGAATAGGCTTCGCTCAAATTTGGATCGCGTTCGATGGCTCTCCGGTAAAAGTCCTCGGCTTGAGCGTAACGTCCCTGCTTCTTCTCGATTAGACCCAGGGTAAAGAGGGCCCCGGCGTCATCGGAACGGGAGAGCGACCAGGCCTTCAATTTCTCTTCTGTCCCTTTATCCCAATTCTCATGGTTGGCCTCGTTCATCTCCAGAACGATATCCGATGCAGGCCCATTTAAAAAAGAGGAGGAGGTCCGGAGGAAGAAGGGCAGATAAACTAAAACGATCAGAAAGACAACGATGAATTGCCTCTCCCTTGCCGGCACATAGCCCCACAACAGAATGGACCAGAAGAGAATGGCCCAGGAGATATCCAGCCGCAGGAAGAATGGAATAAAAAGGACAAAGACCTTCAGGCCGTTGACGAAGAGACTGGAGATCTCCTGTGTCATATTTCTCCGGATGTCATAGAAATAGAGGGAGAAATATTTCCAGAGGACGACGATGCCGAAAATGATAAAAGCCATCAGAAGGGCGTTGGAGAGAATATAGAAGATGTGGTAAAAGAGGGTCAGAGAAGCGGGATAATTGTTGAATTTCGCCCTGTACCCCTTAAGGATTTCAGGAAGAACCCCATCGAGTTGAAACGGTTTGCTTTGGAACCGGGTTCGGGCTAATTCGAAGTAGGGTTGGGGAATATCGGGCGAGAGTTTGCTGGCATAGGTCGCCAGCTCAATGGCTCGATTGAGGTCGCCTGTTTCTCTGGCCTGTGTGGCCTGCCTGGTCAGCAATAAAGAAAGTGTGGAAAGATTCCGGATCCCCTTGTCCAATTTCATCTGGTAGAGCTGTTCCAGATCCTTCTTGTCTAATGAAAGAGGTTTTCTTTCCGCTATCTTCGATCGAATCAACCCAACCCCTTTGAGATCCAGGGACTGTTCAACCGAAGAGGAACTCTCTGCGGAGAAGAATTCTTTTGATAACGGAAGAGTCTCCTTTCGGGTGAGAAATCCCAGGTAATAAAGCAGGGAGAGGATAATGATAAGGAAGAGCAATAAGGTCTTTTTCAAGGCGATTCCCTCCCCTTTCTACCCCCGTGAGAAACCCCCATTTACAGGATGAGTTAAGTTAAACCTTCTTAATATCATCCAGAAGAGGCGGGGAAAAAGTTTTTACCCTTTCTAAACGGGCCTACTCCAGTCGATAATTCGGAGCTTCCTTGGTGATGATGACATCATGGACATGGCTCTCCTTCAATCCCGAGGAAGTGATCCGGATGAACCTTGCTTTTTTTCGCAACTCCTCAAGATCCTTGGCGCCCATATATCCCATGCCTGCCTTGAGCCCGCCGATGAGCTGATGGACGCAGAAAGAGATGGCTCCTCGATACGGAACCCTTCCCTCTATCCCTTCGGGAACCAGCTTCGTTTCGCTCTCCACATCCGCCTGCATATACCGATCCTTGCTTCCCTCTTTCATCGCTTCGAGGGAACCCATGCCTCGATAAACCTTATAGCTTCGCCCCTGGTAGAGAACAATTTCGCCGGGACTTTCGTCAGCGCCGGCAAAGAGATTTCCGATCATCACCGAATGGGCTCCTGCCGCAAGGGCTTTGGTGACATCCCCGGAGAACTTAATGCCTCCGTCGGCAATGATGGGCACGTCATGCTTCTTGGCAACCCCGGCAATCTCTAAAATGGCCGAGAGCTGAGGCACACCCACTCCTGCGATGATCCGTGTGGTGCAGATCGACCCCGGCCCCACTCCGATCTTGACGCCGTCGACCCCGGCCTTGATCAGATCGAGCATTCCCTCTTTCGTAGCAATGTTTCCGCCGATCAGTTGACAATCCGGGAAATTTTTTTTCGTGTCATGGATTGCCTCCAGAACATCCTTCGTATGGCCATGGGCCGTGTCAATGACCAGAACATCGAGTCCAGCCTGGATGAGCGCCTCGGTCCGCTGCTCCCTGTCCTTTCCCGGACCGATTGCCGCTCCCACCCGGAGCCGGCCATGGGAGTCTTTGCATGAATTTGGGTATTTCCTGATCTTTTCGATGTCTTTGATCGTAATCAACCCTTTCAGGTTATTCTTTTCATCAACGACAAGTAATTTCTCGATCCTGTTCTGATGGAGGATCTCCTTGGCCTGCTCGAGCGTTGTCCCTACAGGCACCGTAATGAGTCTGTCTTTTGTCATCACTGTCGAAATTTTCTCGTCCAGTCTCTTCTCAAACCGGAGATCACGGTTCGTGAGGATTCCGACCAGTTTCCCCTCTTTGGTGATGGGAACCCCCGAGATCCGGTACTTCCTCATGACCTCCAGGGCTTCATGGATCTTTTGATCGGGATGCATGGTGATGGGATTGAGGATCATCCCGCTTTCCGACTTCTTCACCTTGTCCACTTCCGAGGCTTGATCAGAGATGGAGAGATTCCGGTGGATAATCCCAACCCCTCCCTCCTGAGCCATGGCAATGGCTGTTCTCGACTCAGTCACCGTATCCATGGCCGCGCTGACCATTGGAATGTTCAAACGGATTTCACGCGTCAATTGCGTGCTGATATCAACGTCTTTTGGCAGGACCTCTGAAAAAATGGGGATCAGCAGGACGTCATCGAATGTGAGATATTCCGGAACATGATTCAGATGGGTCTCCATCCTCTATTCTCTCCCTATGAAAGATTTTATTTCACCTAAATTGAGCGATTTTTTCACCCTTCACAAGGGGGGTGGGGAGGCCGAAAAGCCTTTTAGAGCGATCACCTTTGATGGGTTGAATCAACCATGGGGATAGTTCAATGATCACCTGTTTGGTGAAAGCTTATGGTCAATTGCCCAAACTTTCAACGTATCGCATTCTAAAAGGGTTTGAGGCATCCCTGCCTCCCTTGTGAAATAGGGTGAATCGCTCAATTTAGGTTTCATATATCAGACCACGCCCGGTTTGTCAACCGGTGTCGTTTGGTTGGCGTTTATTTTTATAGTCAAACGGTTATGGGTGACGATGCTCGTATCGAAGCAAGAGGCTCGAAAAGCGATGCTCGAGCGTCCAGCATCCATATACGAGCTTCCCCGCCTGCCAAGGTATCTTTACGGCGGGCAGGGACAACGGCAAACGTCTTTTCCAATGTAACGATACGGCCCTCGTGATTCTTACCATTAGACTTTAATTTTTTACCCAAGAGGTCGGATTTCAGATAGTTTTATTGTCAGCCCCTTAAAGAAATCTTCAAGGGTTTCAGGCCGTAGGGCGGAGATCGAAACGGCTCCATACCGCTTGCAAAGCGCCCTTACCTCCTCCTGATTCAATTTATCCTCTTTATTTAAAACGAGAAATCTTGGAACATCTTCCAGGCCAAGTTCGAGAAGAATCTTGTCGACCGCCTCGATATGATCCTCGCGCCTCGGACTGCTGACATCGACCAGATGAATCAATAAGTCTGATTCCCTGAGTTCATCAAAGGTGGGGCGAAACGCCCCCATCAGGTCTTTTGGCAGGTCTTTAATAAAACCGACCGTATCAGTGATCACCAAATCTTCACCCCCCTTCTTCAGAAGGGAGTTCGTTAACCTTAATCTTCGTGTCGCCGTATCCAGTGTGGCAAAAAGTTTATCCTCCATATTAAACTGGCTTTTCGTTAAAAGATTAAAAAGGGTTGATTTGCCGGCATTGGTATATCCAATGATCGAAAGGATGGGAACTCCGGTTCTCTTTCGTAGGGCCCTTCTCTGCTCCCTCCTCCGGCTTAGCTTCTCCAGCTCCTTTTCAAGAAGATGAATCCTTTCCCTTGCCCTCCGGCGATCAATTTCAAGCTTTGTTTCGCCCGGCCCCCGGCCTCCGATTCCTCCGGTCAGCCTTGAGAGGGCTAATGTCTTTCTGGCCAGGCGCGGGAGGAGGTATTTCAACTGGGCCAGCTCCACCTGAGTCTTCCCATCCCTTGTGTGGGCCCTCTGGGCAAAGATGTCGAGAATGAGCTGAGTCCGGTCGATCACCCTCAGTTCCGTCAGATCAGAGATCGAGGCCATCTGGCCAGGCGTCAGGTTCTGATCGAAGATGATCAGATCCACACCTAATTGCATACATTTTACCAGTAACTCTTTTAACTTCCCCTCTCCGATCAGGGTGGACTGGGAAATATTTTGCGGCCTCTGAATGATCGTTTCGGCTATCTGTACGCCGCTCGATTCTGTCAGATCTCTTAACTCCTCCATGGAGTTCTCTAAAGCCTCCCGCTTCTCTCTGCTCACTGAGAGAAGAATCGCCTTTTCCCGTGACCCCCTGGTGGAGAGCGCTCTCTGACCCTTCTGAAATTCATCTTCGAGAGACTGAATCCACTTCAAAAAATCGATATCCATCTGCCTCACCGAAGACAGAGGAGCGACTTCCCACACCTTTTTTTCGGGATTGTCAGGAAGCAGATGGGCGGAGTGAACCGGCTCCTGATCACCCTTGCCATCGGTCAACAGGGCGACCATCATGTCCAGCCTTAAAAGGGCCAGGTCTGTCAGATCCTCTTCGGTCAGAGGCTCTCCCTGAAGATGGGTGTGGATCAGTCGAAGACCCCTCAATCTCGGAACGCCGGCCCGATACCGGGATAAATCAGGGATCGTTATCCCTCTCTGGTCTCCCACCATGACCATCTCAATCGAACCTCTTCTTCCTACGAGGATGCCGATCTGGCGGCGGATTTCATTCGAAAGGTCTATCAAAAGGCGAGCGACTTCAGGAGTGACGATCTTCTGGGGAGGGATCTTCCTCCGGTAGATATGTTCGATCCTCCGGATTTGATTGGACTTTAAACCGATAGTGTTTCCGAAAACCCTGCTGATTTATTCCTCCTTTATCTCAATATTAATACGATGCGGGAATCAAGTCAATCCTTCCTCTTTCTTCCTTGCCCCCTGATCTCGAAACAGAAATTTTCAGGAAGTGTTCAATGACCCAGAGATTGGTTAATAGATGTTCAGTGATGCGGGTGGTCGTGAAGGAAGACTTTCCTTTAGCAAAGGCCATAAAGGGAACGATCTGGTCTGCGAGGCGGGGATCAACACACCCTTCAGACTCCATATGCTCTTTTAGAGAATCAATCGCCTCGTCAGCCACATCCTCCGCTCTCTTCCCTTTTCTCCCCAGGGATGAAAACCCTGCCTTCACTCCTTCTGACTCAGCAATGAGAAAGAGGAACGATCCTTGACCATCCGAGGGAATCCCAAAAAGAAGGTCTATCTTTGCCTCTATCTTTAACTCCTTTTCAATTCTTCTGAGGGCGCGGTCCCTCTGCCTCTCTGCCACATGGTTCGGAAGATTGGAGATGGCCGAAATGCCATAAATCCTCTTAAGAGGACCGCGATCAATCAATAAGACAGGGGCCAAATCAGAAGCAGGGTGGATCTCTATCTTGATCCTGCCGCCGCCCTTGGGATACCAACCCCACCTCTCGATCTCTGCCTTTGCTTGAATCCCCATCGAAGCAAGGGTTGGAAGAAGAACTTCGGAAAGATAGTGGAAAGGAGGGCTCCACTCCACATGCGTCCCCCCGGTCAGGACTAAATGCGAACTTGACTCTGAAAGAGAGAGCGGAAGAAGAAGCGCCTGAAGAAGAAGGGTCACAGAGCCTGCTGTCCCTATGTCGAACTCGTAGCGACCCGGAGTAATCTTTTCGGGAATAAAGGTAATGGCATCCGACCCGATTTTAACCCCATCTGTTATCGCATTCGTAATCTTTGCCAGCGCTTCGATGCTTTTCAGATGCTGTGGCTGGAGCCCTGGATTCTTCCGCCCCGCCCGGATACGAGCGATTTTAATCGGCCTATTCAGGATGGCAGAATAAGCAAGACCCGTTCTTAATATCTGCCCTCCCCCTTCCCCGTAAGAACCATCAATTTCAATCATGTTTTCGGCCTTTGTCATTGTTCTGCCATCTACAAATTATCTAGAGTCCGTCCATAAACTTACCTTTCCCCAAAAGGTCGTCATTCCGGCGAAAGCCGGAATCCAATTCTTTCAAGACCTTCTGGATGCCGGATCATGTCCGGCATGACGAAAAAGGAGCATTTATAAACAGACTCTATTTAAAAACCCTTAGGATGTCAATTGATTCGGGTTTAAAATATTTTCATTTTGTGTTAGTTTTAATTTTATTCCATCACTTGAGGAAAAAGATTGCGTGAATTGGTCATAGTCGGCTCAGGAACAGGAGTTCCTTCTTTAAGAAGGGCGTCTCCCGGCCTGCTTCTCCTCTCGGGGAATTCCCGAATCTTAATCGACAGCGGTTCAGGCGCCCTGCGAAGAATGCTAAAGATGGGAGTGACCTACAGGGACATCGACCTTCTTCTCTACACACACATCCACCCCGATCATACGGCCGACCTCGTCCCGATTCTCTTTGCCTGCAAATATGGAGACCTGCCGCGTGAAAAGGAGCTAATCTGTGCAGGAGGACCGGGATTCAGACACCACTTCGATAAGATGGGAGACCTCTATGGTTCCTGGATAGAACCCCGGACCTACCATTTAACGATCAAGGAAACTTCTTCAAAACCTCTCCTCTTTGGCGAAATGATTATCCGCTCGGAATCGATGGCTCATCTCCCGGGAAGTGTCGGTTATCGAATCGAATGGAAAGATGGAAAGTCGCTGGTCATCTCCGGTGACACGGACTACTGTGAAAATATTGTGGATCTCGCCTCTGATGCGGATCTTCTTGTCTTGGAATGTTCCTTCCCCGACGAAAAAAAAGTGGATGGCCACCTCACCCCCTCTCTTGCTGGAAGGATTGCCCGAGAATCCCGCTGTAAAAGATTGCTCCTCACTCACCTCTATCCCATCTGTGACCAATATGACATCTTGAATCAGTGCAGACAGGTCTATCCGGGAGAGGTCATTCTGGCCGAAGATATGATGAAAGTGACGATTTAGAAAAAGGGTAAGGTTTTCTACAATTTGACAATCCCTGCATTTTGGGATATTCTATCTAAAAAGGAGACAAAATTTTGAAACGATTCTACCTATTTATCCTATCCATATTCGTCCTGCTATCCGCAGGAATCCCCGTCTATTCACAGGAGAAAGCCCCGGTTTATGTCATCGAAGTGGACGGGATCATCAATCCGGCCACCTCTAAATTCATTACTGAATCGATCGATCAGGCCATTGAAAAAGGAGCTCAGTGCATCATTATTCAGCTCGACACACCTGGAGGCCTGATGGAGTCGATGAGGCTCATCATTAAAAAAATCATGACCTCCGCCATACCGGTCATCGTCTATGTTTCCCCGAGCGGCGGAAGGGCCGCCTCTGCCGGTGTCTTTATCACGATGGCCGCCCACATCGCGGTGATGGCTCCCGGCACCCACATCGGAGCGGCACATCCTGTTTCATTAGGAGAGGGAAAAGAGAGCAAGACCATGGGCGAAAAAATCATCAATGATACTGTCTCCTATATCAAGACGATCGCCAAGACGAGGGGAAGAAACGTTGACTGGGGGGAAAAGGCAGTCAGAAAAAGCGTATCGATAACCGAAGAGGAAGCGCTCAAACTGAATGTTATTGATTTCGTCAGCCCGGACATTCAAGACCTTCTCAGCAAGATCGATGGAAAAGTGATCAAATTTGACGGAGTCACCCGCACCCTTTTGACCAAAGGGGTGAAACCGCGCTCCCTTGAGATGAGCTGGCGTTACCGCTTCCTGGATATCATCTCGAACCCCTCCATTGCTTATATCCTGCTGATGCTTGGGATTTATGGCATCTTTTTCGAGCTATCGAACCCGGGTTCCATCCTTCCGGGAGTGGTCGGAGGAATATTTCTCATCCTTGCCTTTTATGCCCTGCAAATGCTTCCAATTAGCTTCGCAGGCCTGGCTCTCATTCTCTTCGCCATCATCCTCTTCATCGCTGAAATCAAAGTGGTGAGCCATGGTTTGTTGTCTGTTGCAGGGGTGATCTCTCTCTTTCTTGGCTCTCTGATGTTGATCGAATCACCCACCGAATATATGAGGATTTCTTTGAGCGTCATCATCCCTGCCGTAGGGGTCAGTGCGGGTTTCTTCATCTTTGCGGTAACAAAGGCGATCAGTGCGCGTCTGACCAAGCCAACCACGGGAAAGGAGGGAATCATAGGGGAAATAGGAACCGTTGTGGTCAGCCTTGCTCCAGAAGGAAAGGTGGCCATTCACGGAGAATACTGGAATGCCAGGGCTGACCAACCCATTGAAAAAGGGGAAAAAGTCCAGGTGACCGGTGTAACGAACTTAATCTTAAAGGTAAAAAAAATCGAATTCGAATAAGGAGGAAATAAAATGGGTATGACAGGACTGCCGTCAGGATTATTTTTTCTCATCGTCTTTTTGTTCATCCTTGCCGCTTCCGCGATCAAGATTCTCAGGGAGTATGAAAGGGGCGTTGTCTTCCGGCTCGGAAGACTGATCGGAGCCAAAGGACCGGGTTTGATCATCATCATCCCCGGCATTGATAAGTTGATCAAAGTGAGCCTTCGGACCGTCACCCTCGACATCCCCCCCCAGGATGTCATCACCCAGGACAACGTCTCAATCAAGGTCAATGCCGTGGTTTATTTCAGGGTGATCGACCCGAATAAAGCGTTGACTGAGGTCGAAAACTATCTCTATGCCACTTCCCAGCTTGCCCAGACTACCCTACGAAGTGTTGTCGGTCAATTCGACCTGGACGATTTGCTCTCCCGCCGGGATAAGATCAATATTCAACTCCAGGAGATCCTGGACGCTCACACCGATCCCTGGGGCATCAAGGTTTCCCTGGTAGAGACCAAGGGCGTGGATCTACCCCAAGAGATGCAGAGAGCCATCGCTAAACAGGCCGAAGCAGAGAGAGAAAAAAGAGCTAAGATCATCCATGCGGAAGGTGAATCCCAGGCCGCTGCAAAATTAGCTGAGGCCGCCGATGTGATCGGCAAAAATCCGGCCACGATCCAGTTGAGATTTCTTCAGACCCTGACCGAGGTGGCCACAGAGAAGAATTCAACCATTATTTTTCCCGTCCCCATTGACCTACTCACACCCTTCATAAAAAAGTAGAGGGAATACGGTAAATGCTAAGGGCTGAGGTTGAGGCTAAGAGAGAGTTTGACTCTTAACCTTAACCTCGACCTTTCCCCTTCCTCAATATCCAGTCCACCCTGCTCCAGATGCCCTGGAGGATTTGGACATCCCTTTCTTCCATCTGGCTCCTTCCAAACAGTCGCCTGAGCGTCCTCATGATCCTTTTCGGTTTATCCGGCTCCAGGAATCCGATGTCCAGAAGCGTCTTCTCCATATGCTCAAACATTTTCTCCTCCTGGCCCGAAGAAGCCATCTTGGGAGGGCGACTAAAGGTTGCCGCCGAAGATTGAAAGAGTTCGTAACAGAGCACCATCACCGCCTGCGCCAGATTGAGGGAGGGAAAAAACTCGAAAGAAGGGATTCGGGCATAGAGGTGGCAGAGCGAGAGCTCTTCGTTCTTCAGTCCTTCCTTTTCTGAGCCAAAGACCAAACCGATGAAATTCTTTTTCGAAATGGGAATCAGTTTGGGTGCTAATTCTTTAGGGGTCAGCAGAGGAGTTCTCTCTTTTCCGGTCTCCGAAGTT
>VGRU01000016.1 GCA_016875255.1 Deltaproteobacteria bacterium | reverse complement strand
AGAGCGGTGGGTGATTTGGAGATCTCCCTTCTCAAGGCGATAACAGGTATTTTTCAGCCACTCCCGGTCATTCTGATCTGGGAAATCCTGACGAAAGAAGGAGCCCCTGCTCTCTTTTCGAGCCAAGCTCCCGTTCAGGATAGCCTTTAAAAGAAGAGCCGCATTCTCCAGATCTCTCTTCCTGAACAAATCTTTCAAGGTGGCGGGATAGACCTTCTCGATCTTTTTTTCTATCGATTCTAATCGCTCGAACCCCTCCTTCAATGAGCTTTCTTCCCGAAACGGTCCCGCATGTTTCCAGGCCAGGACCTTCAGATCCTTGAGAATGTTTCTGGGAGGGTCGAAGGTTCCCCTGCTCTTTTTCAGGTATCCTCCCGCTTTCCTCTCCCATCTCCTCTTAAAGGGTTCAGAAATAAGATCGGGCTCTCTTCCTCTTGCATATTCTGAGGCGGACTGACCGGCCAGAATACCGAAGACCGCACATTCGGTCAGGGCATTTCCTCCGAGGCGATTGGCTCCGTGGACTCCCCAGACCACTTCTCCAGCCGCATAGAGTCCTTGGAGAGCAGTCCTTCCGTTCATATCGGTTTCGACTCCTCCCATACAGAAATGAACCGCCGGCGAGACCAGAAAGGGACGATCCCGGAAGGGGAACTTCGATCGACTGAGAAAATTGAGCGGATATTGGCTCCACTTCTCCTCCGGAACCTGTCTCAGGTCAAAATAGATATCTCCATTTCGGGAAGCCTCAAAGAGGGTTAAGGAAAGGGAGTCTCTCCGGGTAATAATCGCCCGATTCAAATCGTCTCCAAGATTCAATCTTTCTAAAAAATTTTCCCCTCTCTCATCCAGCACCCTCGTCTCTTTCGGGTAGGGAGGGTAGAGCATGAAGGTATGGAGCCTCGGCTCTGCAATCACAAAGGGATAGTACTGAACAAATTCCAGATCAAAGAGAGGAAGACCTGCCCGGAGGGCCAAACCGTATCCATCCCCGAGGACACCCCTTTGATTGTCATTTCTTTGGTAGATGGCGCCTGCCCCGCCTGCCGCCAATATAACTGCCTTCGACTGGATGAAACAGGGTCTCCCGTCGTTTAAAAAACCGAAGGCCCCCCGGACTCTCCCGTCCTCTACGATCAGATCGAAAATGATCAGGCCTGGAAAAAGCCGGATCGAACTGTTTTTCAATTTCTCTTTCAATGGATTCGCCAGAAGGACTCCTGGCAATGAGGCTGAACCTTTCACCCTCTCCACGGAATATCCCATCTGATTCTCAATCAATGAAACCCCGTAGCCTTTCAATTTCTCCATGGCATCGGGTCCTCTATCGATCAAGGTTTTTACCATCCCGGGATGGTTTAATCCTTTTCCTGTGTTTAAGGTCTCCCTGAGATGATCCTCTTTGGAAAAAAGGGAGTTGGACACGGAGAAGGCCCCGTTTGACAGGGTGGTGTTCGTTCCCGATCCGATTGTAAATTTGCCGGTGATCAGGACCTGAAGGCCTGCCTTCTCAGCCTCCAGGGCTGAGACCATACCCGCCAGACCACTGCCAATCACCAGGATATCGGTAGAGAGTATTTCCATAGACATGGTAAAAAGTCGCCTGTCAAAAGGTTAGGGTAACGAGGCCCGTATCGTTAATAAAAGGTTACGTTAATCGTCTCTTAATTCTTTACACGTAACCGTAACCGGTAACCGAAACGCCTGCCTGCCGGTAGGCAGGGGCTTCGTAACCGTAACCTTAACACCCGGAGTATTTTCATGGTTTGCGGGTGTCAATGCCGTCATGACGCATTCCTTAGAGAATGCCCGCTTACTCCGCCTTAAAACGCCGGATTTCGTAGATGACCGGATTCTTGAAATCCGGGCAGGGATGGCTTGCAACATTTTTATCGTTCAGCCATGGATAGTCCGCTCCGTAGAGCATTCCGTGAACCTTATACATCATACTGCACAGCGAATGCCAGCAAATCTTCCCTTCGATTCCTTCTCCATCGAAGGTCACCAGATCTCCTACGCGGTGCCCGAACTCGCACTCCCCTTTTTGCTCAACCACCTTCACCTCAACACGATAAGGGGCTTTCATTCAGTACCTTCTCAATGCACTCGTATTCACCTAATCCCTTGAGGATTGTAGAAAGATATAAAATGATGGCCTCGTAAAAAGTCGAAAAAGCCTAACGGCCGTCATTCCGGCGAAAGCCGGAATCCAGTAATCTCAGAAAGTTATGAAAACACTGGACACCGGTTTTCACCGGTGAGACGACTTTTTACGAGACCATCATAAAATGTTTGGACCGATTTTTTGAGATAGAGACTGGAATCTTTAAAACTATTTCTTAGGCTTCATCGGCTTCTCGCAGCAGACGATATCGCAGGTATCGACACATCCGCAGACCTCATCCACTGAGACGACCAGCCCGCACACATAACACTGGTAGGCATCGCCCTTCTTTACGCCCTTCTTTGAAACTTTCTTCACCGTTTTCTTTGTAGCCATGATTCCCTCCTATAGAAGAATTATCCAAAAATATGGGTTCCGTCTAACGGCAACCTTAACGATGCCCGTATTGTCAAATTGAAAATGACGTTTATCGTTGTCGAAGCTCGTATCGATGCTCGACTGTCGAAACCGGAGGCTCGAACCCATAGGTGTCGAAATTCGAGCATCGAGCTTCCTGCTTCGATACCAGCGTCGTCACCGTTAAACGATATTCTCTTCAACCCTAACCGATACGGGCCTCCTCACCTTTACCCTGACCGATTGACCATTTTCATTACCCTTCTCTGATCTCCTCCAATTCAAACCTCACTACACCCACCGGAAGGTCCAGTTCCAGGGAGATTGGAATCTTATCGCCATTTGCCGTGTACCAGATGCGAATGTTTCCCTCCTTCTCTCCGAAGCTGGAGAAGGCGGTGGTTGACTCGAGGCAGACGGCATCCACCTCTCCAAAAACTTTCGAAATCACCCTCGATCTCTTCGACTGAAAGACCATTTGCCGGAACTTAACCCCATCGAAGATCGATATCCGGACCTCCTGATCCGGAGGGAGGCTCTCCTTTAAATGGTATCGGGCAAACAAGGCAAGAGGATCGTAAGCATGGGAGGGAAAGAGGACCTCTCTCCTCTCTCCGGTCTCTTTCTTCTCTACAATGGCTTTATGAAGGATGGAATCGAAGGTGATGGTCTCTGAATAATTTTTTCTCTGGATGAAAAGTCCTTCCTGATCGATCTCCTTCACGTATCGGAGCGGAGAGAAAGAATTCATCTCCATAAAAGAAGTGAAGTGGTTATTCATCCGGAACAAAAATCCGGGAACTTTCAGGGAAATCACCTGAGCCTCAATCTTATGGAGATTCTTTCCCTGTTCCGAATATCCGTTTCCGATTTTAATGCTCGCTTTGAGGATAGGAAGGCCAAGTTTCTTTGCAGTGTAAATAAATGTCTTTTCTGATCCGTTTCCCGGGGCAGGGGCCCGCCCCTGCTCCCCCCCATAGGCTGAAGCTCCAAACCATAAAATAATCGCAATAATAAGCAAGGAGCCCATTCTCAATTTCCAATTCTCATTTCCCATTTTCTATTTCCTATTTCGTAACACTTTAGCTGTTTGAAAATCTTTGTAAAATCCCTCCCAACCTCCCTTTGCCAAAGGGAGGAGATAGGGGTTTCCCCCTTTGGAAAAGGGGGATTAAGGGGGATTTTATGATGATTCTTTTGATCAATTAACTCATGAAACTCCTTTTTTCATAAGGCTAAAGTGTTACCCTATTTCTATAATTATCCATTAAAATACCGATTTGTCCAGAAAATTCTGAACAAAATAGCATGCATGCTCTTATGTTCTCTTTGTATGAGATATCTTATGGAAGGAAAGAAAAATTAAATGGTGAACTGCCCTATGCACGACGGATTCTTATCCGCAGTCCGAATAGCCGCAGAAACACTTCACACAGCCCTCTTCGAAGATGAGCGGGCCTCCGCACTCAGGGCAGGCCCCTCTCAGAAAAACGCCACTCATTCCCTGCGTCGGATTTTTTCTTTCCTGGTTTCGGATCATGCCGACTTTAGGATGGTTGGGCAATATCTCCTGCTCTATGGCACCGCCCCTTTGTGTCCTCATCTTTTGAATGTGCCATTCGATCGCCTTGGCCACAGCATCCGAGCAGGAGAGGACCTTTCCGTTTTGATGCCAGACGGGCATATGGCAACTGATTCCCTTTAACTGCCGGATAATATCTTCCGGTTCGATGTTCGATCGAAAGGCAAGAGAGACCAGGCGGCCGAGCGCCTCCGATTGGGAGGCCGCACATCCCCCCGCCTTTCCTATCTGATTGAAGATCTCAAAAAGGTGCCCGTCCTCATCCTCGTTGACTGTCACATAGATGTTCCCGCAACCCGTCCGGATCTTCCAGGTGGAACCATGGATCACATCCCGGCGCGCCCTCGGCTTCCTCTCCATTTTCGAAGGGTCCTCTCTGACCCCAGTACGATCTCCTTCCGAAGCGCCCAATCCCTTATAGAGGACTTGCTTCTCCCGGCTCCTGTCCCGGTAAATCGTCACTCCTTTACAACCCAACTGATAGGCCATCTCATACACTTTTGCCACATCGTCCACTGCGGCCTCGTGAGGAAAGTTGACGGTCTTTGAGACCGCATTGTCCGTATATTTCTGAAAGGCGGCCTGCATCCGGATATGGTTTTCGGGAGAGATGTCGTGGGCCGTGACAAAGAGATGTCTGAACTTCTCCGGAACCTCCTCAAGGTCCTCGATATGGCCCAGTTGAGCAATCCTCTTCGTCAGTTCTTCCGAATAGAATCCTTCCTCTTTAGCGATCGCCTCAAAAAATGGATTGATCTCCAGAAGTTCTTTCCCATCCAGGACATGACGGACAAAGGCCAGCGCAAAGAGGGGTTCAATCCCGGAGGACGCTCCCGCGATGATGGAGATCGTCCCTGTAGGAGCAATCGTTGTAACCGTCGCATTTCTCATTGTATCCCATCGGTCTTTCAAAGCGCTGCCCTGAAAATTGGGGAACGCTCCCCTTTTCAGGGCCAACTCCCTGGAGGCTTTCCACCCTCGCTCATGGATGAATGCCATCACCTTCTCTCCGATCTCAAAAGCCTTCGGATGATCGTAGGGAATTCCTAATTGAATCAAAAGGTCGGCAAAACCCATCACGCCCAGGCCGATCTTCCGGTTGGCCTTGGTCATGGCCTCGATCTGGGGAAGGGTATAGCGGTTCATGTCAATCACATTGTCTAAAAAGTGGACCGCCCCTTCAGTGACCGAACTCAGCCTCTCCCAGTCGATCTCCCTATCTTTAACCATATGGGCAAGGTTGATGGAGCCGAGGTTGCAGGATTCATAGGGAAGCAGCGGCTGTTCTCCACATGGATTACTGCTCTCGATTTCTCCCACCTGAGGAGTGGGGTTGTACTGATTGATCCGGTCGATGAAGATGATCCCTGGATCCCCGTTCTTCCAGGCATAATAGACCATCTTCTCAAAGACCTCTTTCGCATCAAGAAAACCGACCGTCTCCTTCGTCCTCGGATTTCGGAGGAGATATTTTTCACCTTTTTCAACGGCCTCCATGAATTCATTCGTGGCGGCCACGGAGATATTGAAATTGTTGAAGTGGTGGTCCTCATCCTTGCATTTAATAAAATCGAGAATGTCGGGATGATCCACGCGCAGGATCCCCATATTGGCGCCTCTTCGCGTCCCACCCTGTTTGATCGCCTCCGTGGCGTTGTCGAAGACGCTCATAAAGGAGACCGGACCGCTCGAAACCCCCTTGGTGGAACCCACCACATCATTCTTCGGTCTGAGTCTGGAGAAGGCAAACCCCGTTCCGCCTCCGCTCTTCTGAATCAGGGCCATCTGTTTCACGGCATCGAAGATCTCTTCCATCGAGTCCCCTACCGGAAGAACAAAACAGGCGGAGAGTTGCTGGAGTTCCCTGCCTGCATTCATCAGAGTGGGCGAGTTGGGGAGAAAGTCAAGTGAGGCCATCAGGTTATAGAACTTGGTTTCAATGGAAGTGAGATCAATGGAGGGATCATAAAGCCGGTCTGCCTGAGCGATATTTCTGGCGACCCGTCGGAAGAGATTCTCAGGCCCTTCAATGATATTCCCCTGAAGATCCTTTAACAAATATCGCTTCTCAAGCACAGCGATCGCATTCTGTGTCAGATGAATCACTCTCGTTCCTCCCCTCACTGCCTGTCCTGTCTGCGGCAAGCAGGTACAATATCTATGTGCCAATAAAGAAATTAACACAATATTTTGTACTGTCAAGTAAAATTTAACTCCCTCCTTATCGAACCCAAAAAAATTGACAATTCATAAAAAAAGGAATAGGATTGTTCCTGAGATTCAAAGATGCAGGTGGATATAAATTGTTCAAGAAAGGAGGTGGGCAGGATAAACCTTTAACCTTTTAAGTCATAGGGGGTGAAATATGAAGAAAATAGGTGTGTTGGGTTGGATACTGATTGGATTTGTGGTCGGCATTATCGTGGGAGCCATTGTGGGCAAACCCATTGGAGTCATCAAACCTCTTGGAACCTTATTTATCAATCTCCTGAAAATGTTGGTTGTCCCGTTGATCTTTTCTACCTTAACAGTGGGAGTTTCAACCTTTACAGGCGGGAAATTGGGCAAAATGATTGGAAAGACCTTTTTCTTCTACTATTTCACAGGCATCGTTGCAATGATCATCGCCCTGATCATTGCTGGCCTAAGCGGTGCTGGGATTGGATTTCCCGTGGGTGAATTAAAGGCGGTGACCATAAAGGCTCCGCCCTCTTTGGTCGATGTGGGGCTCTCTATTATTCCAACCAATCCCATTAAATCTCTGGCCGAAGGGGAGGTCCTTCCCATCATCTTCTTCGCTATCATCTTCGGAATGTCCATTGCTGCGGCAGGTAAGGTAGCTGATCCGGTGAGAAATTTTCTTGCGGGAGTGGCTGAGACAATGTACAAACTGGTAGGCTATGTCCTCTGGGTGGGTCCCATTGGTGTCTTTGCCTTAATGGCAACGACAGTTGGAACACATGGCTTGTCGGTCCTGAAACCTTACGCCTATTTGATTTTTCTCGTCTACTTGGCCACGGCCATTCAGGTCTTTATCGTTTATGCGGGGCTGTTGAGGGCCTTTAAAATTCGACCTTACCATTACCTCAACAAGATTAAAGAGGCCCCCATCTTCGCCTTCAGCACCTGTAGCAGTTCTGCCACGCTTCCTGTAACGATGAGGGTCACCAGAGCGGCCGGAGTATCAGATGGAACAACTGGTTTTGTCCTCCCAATGGGTGCTACGGTCAATATGGATGGGACGGGGATGTACCAGGCCGTTACGGCAATCTTTCTGGCCAATGCATTTAATATTCCCCTTTCCTTCTATCATTATATTCTTATTGCCGTAGTGGCATTGCTTGCCTCCATCGGGACCGCAGGGGTCCCGGGAGCAGGACTGATCATGCTCAGCATGGTCCTGGGGGCAATCGGTGTCCCTATTGAAGGGATCGCTCTTGTCGCAGGGGTTGATCGGATATTAGATATGCCTCGGACAGCGGTCAATGTGACGGATGATGCCGTTGCGGCAGTGCTTGTTGGAAAATCAGAAGGGGACAAACTCCCTGACGATCTATTGGTTGGCAAAGCGATTGCTTAGGAATTGGAACCCTCCTTCGCCTCTTCAAGGTGAAGGAGGGTTTTTTATGGGTTAGAGGAAGATGCCAGAAAAGATCATCGGCATTCTGGGGGGGATGGGACCTGAGGCCACGATCGATCTCTTCACAAAGATCGTCAAAGGCATCAAGGTCAAAAAGGATCAGGACCATCTCAGGATTCTCATCGACAACAACCCCAAGATTCCGGATCGGACCCTGGCCATTCAGGGAAAAGGGCCCAGCCCTCTTCCTCAACTCATCCAGAGTGCAAAACTTCTGGAGAAGGCCGGAGCGGACTTCATCGTCATTCCCTGTGTGACCGCTCACTATTACTATGAACCCTTGCAGGGAAAAGTCAATATCCCCATTCTTCACATTGTTACGGAGACAGTCCATCACATCAAGAAGAGATTGAAGGGAGTCCGCAAAATCGGTCTCATCGCAACCACAGGAACGATTCAAACCGATCTTTTCCAAAAGGCCCTCTCATCCACAGGAATAGAGCTCATCCTTTTAAATCCCGCTGTTCAGAAAAACTGGGTGATGGAAGCCGTCTATGGAGAAAAGGGGATCAAAGCCATCGGCCCATCAGAAGGCTCCCGGTATTTGATTTTCGAGGCCTCTCAAAGGCTCTTGAGACAGGGCGCCCAGGCCATCATCGCCGGTTGCACGGAGATCCCCCTCGTGTTGAAAGAAGGAGATCTACCTGTTCCGGTCATCGATCCCATCTCTCTTCTCGCTCAAGCCGCCATTGAAAAGGCGAGGGGGAGGAAAAGATGATCCGGAAGTATTTCGATAAGATCTATAAGATCGAACTCCCCATACCCTTTCCCATGAAGACGACCAATGTCTTCCTGATTGACGAACCACCAAGGACGCTCATCGATACGGGGATTAAGACTGATGCCTCGTTTGAGATGCTGGAAAAGGAGCTGGGCGAGTTAGGGTTTCCCATTTCATCGGTCGAGCGAATTCTGATCACCCACGGCCATATCGATCATTACGGGCAGGCCCAAAAAATATCCTCACTTTCCGGCGCCCCCATCTATATTCACCCGAAGGAGTACGGAAGAATTCGCTCGGTCATTCACTCCTTTGGTCCTCTGAAATCGATTCTCCTGAGAAATGGCGTTCCGGAAGGTCTGGTTAATCAAGCCATCCGTTTTATGGAATCCGCCCAGAAAATGGCCGATCCCTTGAATGAGACATTCTTCCTGAGGGATGGAGAGACCATTCCTTTCTCATCCATGACATGGAGAACAATCCACTGTCCCGGCCACAGCCCTGGACTGATCTGTTTCTACTGGCCCGAAAAGAAGGCCCTCTTCACAGGCGACCATCTGCTAAAAGAAATCACCCCTAATCCCGTCTTATATGTCCCGGACAGCAGATCTCCCCTCCGTTACCCGGGCCTCAAGGAGTATCTGTCTTCCTTGAAAAAGATTGAGGGGCTGGATGTCAACCTCCTCCTTCCGGGCCACGGAGAAGAGGTTGACGATCCCAAGGGCCTGATCCGGAAGATCACCGAACACCATCAGGAACGAATGGATTACGTCCTTTCTTTTCTCTCTCAAGGAGAAAAAACTCCCTATGAGATCACCCTCGATCTTTTCCCGGGCGTCCCTCCCTTTGAGATCTTCCTGGGCATCTCCGAAGCCGTCGGCCACCTTGAGATTTTAAAGGAAGAAGGAAGGGTCAGAGTGGAAGAGAGAGACGGGAAGGATTATTACTCCTTGCAGGGGCGATTCATGAATCGCCCTTTAAATATTAATTGATTCCATTATCCAGATTTAGTAAACTTTCCATATTATCCTGAACTTGTTTATTCCATCTGGCCTTCAATGAACAAAACAGAGCGAGCCAAATTAGAAAAAATTCTTGTCGGCTACTTTAAACAAATCCATAAGATTTACACCGATGGCAATTTCAGGGAAGAAAGTTTTTATCCTTCCTTTAAGAGGCTCATTGAAGATTGTTCCAAACTTTACCAAACCCAAGCGGGCGTAAATGTCCTTGTTGCACCCAGAAAAACAGAGGCGGGGATTCCGGATTTTCGTATTGGCAGGGATGGAGAAATCATTGGATATATCGAGGCCAAATCACCCGATACCGACCTCGGAGAAACTGAAGATTCCGAACAACTCAAAAGATACCGGGATTCTCTTCCAAATCTTCTTCTTACAAATTTCTTAGAGTTTAGACTTTATAGATTCGGCAACCTCATAGAAAAGGCGCAGGTGGGACGCCCATTCACTCTGCGAAGTTTAAAGTCTCCCCCTTCCCCTGAGAAATTAGATGCCTTCCATGAACTTTTGGATAATTTTTTCTCCTTTTCAACACCTGAGATTCAGACTTCTTCTGGCCTATCAGTAGAACTCGCCAAAAAGACCCGTTTCCTGGGACACATCCTGCAGGAGGAGCTTTCAAAAGAGAATGATGAGATTACAAGATTCTATAAAGCCTTTCAGGAAGAACTTATTGAGACCTTAACAAAAGAGAGATTTGCCGATCTTTATGCTCAAACGATTACATACGGGCTTTTTGCCGCAAGAATGAAGGTACAGAATGGGTTTAAGAGAGAAACTGCCTGGAAGTCCATACCTGAAAGCCTGCCCCTTCTAAAAGAAATATTCCATTCCATGACCGGACCTCATTTCCCTGAATCCCTAACCTGGATTGTCGATGATATAATCCAGACGCTTGAAAAAGCCGATATCTCATCAATCCTTAAAGAATTCAAGACCACCCGATGGGATGAAGACCCTGTTATCCATTTCTACGAGACTTTCCTTGCAACCTATAATCCCAAAGAAAGAGAGCGACTTGGAGTTTACTATACCCCCTTACCGGTCGTTTCCTACATTGTAAGGTCCATCCATAAACTTCTAAAAGAGAAATTTGGGAAGAGCGAAGGCATTGCCACAAACGATGTCACCCTCCTCGACCCTGCCGCTGGCACTCTCACGTTTGTTGTCCAGGCCATCAAGCAGGTTCAAAGAGAATTGGAAGAGAGGAAAAAGGGAGGTTTAATCAAATCCTACATCGAGGAACATATCCTTCCCCATTTCCACGCCTTTGAGATTCTTGTCGCCCCTTATACAGTAGGTCACTTCAAGGTCTCAATGGTTTTGGGAGATATGGGTTACCAGTTTAAGGAAGATAAACGGTTTCAATTTTACCTGACCAATACCCTTGAGATAAAAGACCCAAAGCAGATAAGTTTCCTCATTGACCTTGCCAAGGAAGGACAGGAAGCAAAGCGTATCAAAGAAAAGGTTCCGATTCTGGTTGTCCTCGGCAATCCACCCTACTCGGTGAGTTCGGAGAATAAATCAGAATTCATCGAAGATTTGATGGATGAATATAAAGAAGATGTAAGGGAGGAGCGAAATATCCAGCCCCTTTCAGACGATTATATTAAGTTCATTCGATTTGCCCACTGGAAGATCGCCCAGGCGGGCAAGGGAATCCTTGGATTTATCACCAACAACTCATACCTTTCGGGTGTCATCCATCGAGGGATGAGGAAAAAATTGCTTGAAACCTTCGACGAGATTTACGTCCTGAACCTTCATGGTTCTTCAAGAATCGGTGAAAAGACGCCCGATGGTGGCAAGGATGAAAACGTCTTTGACATTCAGCAAGGTGTTGCCATTGCCCTGTTTGTAAAATATGGAGAAGAGTGATGAAAAAAGAGGTCAAGAACTGGGTAGATTCTGCTCAATATGATTTGGAAACTGCTGAGCACATGTTTAACACCGGGAGATATATTTACACAGTCTTTATGTGCCATCTCGCCCTGGAAAAGATGCTCAAAGCAAAAGCTGAGGAAGTCACTGCCAAAACCCCTCCGAAAACTCACGATTTAGAATACCTTGTAAGCATTGCTGGTTTGCCTTTAGATCAAGAAATGGAGAAGTTTATTGCTGAGGTTAGCAATCTGAGTGTCGTGACAAGATATCCTGGAGATTTTCAAATGATGCTCAATGATTTTTCCCGGAGCAGAGTGGAATTATTTTTTAACAAGACGAAGGAGGTTTTTGAATGGATAAAGAAATCTCTCTTGTCATAAATGAATACAGGCGGAAACTTGAGGCGCAGGGGATCAATATAAAAAGGATTATCCTCTATGGTTCTCACGCAGTAGGCAAAGCTAAAGAAGATAGCGACATAGATTTAGTGGTTATCTCTGACGATTTTAAAAAGATGGATCTCTGGGAACGATTATGCCTTCTTGGCCGGGCTCGTATGGGGGTCAAAAGACCAATGGAAATATTAGGATTCACTGAGGAGGAATTTTCAGCAAAGCCTTCCGGTTCATTTATTGGTGACGAAGTTAAACCCAGGGGGGTTGTTGTGGCATGAGCGAAAAGAAGTTATCCAAAGTCTTTTATGCCGATCTCTGGGGATTGAGAGAAGAGAAATACAGGCGTCTTTTTGAAAATGATGTGCGAACATCGAAATGGCAAGAGCTTGAACCGGTCGCCCCATACTATTTCCTTGTCCCAAAAGATTTCGCTTTGCAAGCGGAGTATGAGAAGTTCTGGAAGGTCACGGAGATATTCAAAGAATGGTCAAGTGGGGTGAAAACCCACCGAGACCATTTTGTTGTCGGATTTACAAAAGAAGAAATAGTCCAAAGACTTCGGGTATTCACCGGAAACTTACCTGATGATTTAGTTGCTCAAAGTCTCGATCTTAAGGATACAGGGACTTGGAAATTGACCGAAGCAAGACGAAAAAGTAAAGGGCAGAAGCTAGAAGATAAAATTCATCCTTATGCTTACCGACCTTTTGATAATCGGTGGATTTGCTATGAATCAATATTAATAGACAGAGATAGACGGCCACTTATGGGAAATTTGTTAAGAAAAAATTTTGGTTTAGCAGTAATGAGACAGGTCCACATTGAACCTGGATTTTCACACGTTTTTATCGTAAATAGTATCGCTGATGCACGAGTCCATTTAAGCAACAGGGGAATACCTTACTTCTTCCCCCTCTATCTCTACCCCGACGAACCTGTAGTAGGGGCAATTCATGAATTGCCCCTACGAAATAAATCTCATCCGGGGCGCGCCTCCAATTTTACCCCTGAATTTCTGCAAGCCATAAAGACCTTTCTCAAATCGGAGCCAACTGCGGAAGAGATTTTTTATTACACCTATGCTGTTCTTTATTCCCCAACTTACCGAAAGCGTTATCAGGAGTTTCTCAAAATAGATTTTCCAAGGGTTCCTTTACCATCAAATGATGAGGTTTTCAAAGGATTAAGCAACCTTGGAAAGGAACTGGTTGATCTTCATCTGCTTAAACATTCATCTCTTAACGAAACGGAGGTTGGTTTCCCTAATGTTGGCTCCAATAAGGTTGAAAAGGTTACTTATGCCGAAGAAGACCAGAAGGTTTACATAAACAAAGACCAGTGTTTTGAGGGCCTTTCAGAAGAAATCTGGGAATACCGAATTGGGGCCTACCAGGTGATGGAGAAATATCTGAAGGATAGAAAAGGTCGAAAATTATCCCTTGATGAGATCAACCACTATATGAAAGTGTCAAAAGCTGTTCGGTTAACTATTGAGTTCCAGGAAAAGATCGACAGTATCTACAGGCAAATTGAAGCCCAGACTGGAGAAATACGATGAACAGAATAAAAACAAGGAAAGAACTTACTGAGAAAGAGATTATGAATCTTCTAAAGCAAAACAGGGAGATTTTGAAAAAATACAAGGTCAAAAAAATTGGTTTGTTCGGGTCACATGCGAGGGGATCCCAGAAACGGCATAGTGATGTCGATTTCCTGGTAGAGTTTAAAGAGCCAACCTTCGATAACTTTATGGGTTTGGTTTTTGATCTTGAAGGCTTATTCGGAAAGAAAGTGGAGTTAATTACGAATGGAAGTTTAAGCCCCTATATCCAACCCCATGTGGAAAAAGAGGTGAGATGGTATGAAGCATGAGCAGGCATTTCTAAAACATATTCTCGAAAAAATAATTAACTAAAACCCAGATCCCGAAACAAGTTCGGGATGACAAAAAGGAGGAACAAAACCACTTATTGCCATGCTGCCTCACCTCATTCCTTATTACAGTGTCGGACCCTTTATCGGTTTGATCGCCAATGCGGTCATGGCGATTTTATGCCTGGTCACCTTGGTCCTCTATCGTCAATACCGTCCCCTGAGAAGCCTTTTCCTTTTCTATCTTCTTTCCGCCTTCCTCTTCCTGGGTTGGGTCATCTATGGTTTCCAGAAATCGCCCCAATCCATCCTTTTAGGATATCGGATCGACCTCGCCTCGCTGGCCCTATTGCCGGCAAGCTGGGCCTGGTTTACTTCATCTCTCGCCAATATGAAACTAAGCCGGCTATCCAAAGCCCTGATTGGAATAAGTTTAATCCTGTCTTTGCTGGCCCTTGTGGGAAAGGGCTCATGGTTTTTAGGTCTCCCTCTTCAGCCCCATGAAGTCGCCACCGGTATTATGAGGCCTCAATCCAGAGCGCTCAGACCTTTGATTCACTTCTTTGCTTTAACGGCCGGTTTCTTTTACTGTCTCGCTACGGTTAAGAAATTGTTGAAGAGAGAAGGTTCCAGTTCAGCCTATCTTCTTCCTTTCGGCATGGGTATGATATTATGGTTTTTAGGCGGATTCCACGATGTGTTACGCTCCTCAGGCTTTCCTGTGCCATTCAGCGGTCAGATCTTCTGGTTCACCTCGCTCTGGCTCTCGATCTTTCTGACCATTGCGGTCGCCCTCCACTTCCGATCCCTGGAATCGGCCATCCGTGAAGCCAGGGATGTCTTTGAAAAGTTTGTCCCTCCGGCTTATCTTCGCCGCATTGCATCCCGTGGCCTTGGATCGATCCGCCCGGGAGAGGCTGATCAGCAATGGGCAACCATTCTCTGTTGCGATATTCACGGATTTACTGCCTTATCGGAACGTCTCCCCCCGGGCCAGCTGATCACCCTTGTCAACCAGCTCTATGAGGAGATCGCTCATGTGGTAAATGCAAGGCAGGGAGTGATCGACAAGTTTCTCGGAGATGCGGTCTTGTGTATCTTTGAAGGGGCCGATTCGGCCCAGCGGGCTGTGGCTTGTGGCGTGGAGATATTGGCCTCGGTCAACGCTTTTAACGAAGGAAATGAATTTTCTTCGAATCAAGTAATTCAGATCGGCATCGGCGTGCACTGCGGGCCGGTTATTCTGGGAACGATCGGTTCCTCTGAACGGATGGATTCCACGGTTCTGGGCCTCACCGTCAACCTTGCGAAGCGCCTCGAAGAATTAACGAAGTCTCTAAAGGTTTCGATGCTCATTTCGGATGAGGTCGCCCGTCAATTGCCCGATCCCCATCCTTATCCATTGCGAAATTTGGGAGAGGTTACCGTCAAAGGCCATTCCTCGCCCCTTACCGTCTATGAGGTGGTGGATTAATTTCCCCTTAAAATAAGGGGGTCGTTCAACGGTAACGGTAAAGATGCCCGTATCGTTAATAAAAGGCTACGTTTATCGTCTCTTAATTCTTTGCACGTAACCTTAACCAGTAACCGAAACGCCTGCCTGCCGGTAGGCAGGGGCTTCGTCACCTTAACCTTAACCCAAGCACCCGGAATATTTTCATAGTTCGTGAGTAACGCATCCGTCATGAAATATTTCTCAGAAGATGCTGAACTTCAAATATTTTTTGGGGTTCGTTTTGATATCTTTGACCAACTCTTTTAACTCTCCTGCCGCCCCTCTGAACTCATTGAGGGTCTCCTCCAATTCTTTGATCAGCTCCTTATCTTTCAGCAATGATCCTGCCAGACCTTCTCCCTGATCGATCCTTTTCAGAATGGAAGAGAGCCGGGCCGCCCCATCATTGAGATTCTCATAGAGTTGAGGATCCTCAATCAGCCTTTTCAGGGTGCCGGTCTCATCGTTCAATTTTTTGCTGAACTGTTCCATCGATGAAACGGTTGTCAGAGCTTTGTCGTAGAGGGAAGGGTCCTCCACCAGTTTTTTAAGTGTTCCCTGACTCTCGTTCACCTTTCGGGTTATCTCTCCTACGGATTCATTCGTCTTCTTTGCAAACTCCTCGATGGAGGAAACCGCAGAGGCCATTTTCTGATAGAGGGAGGGGTCCTCCACAAGCATCTTGAGCGTCCCCCTGGAGCCCTTGATCTCTTCGAGGGTGAGGGATAAGGTTTTGACGCTTCGATTGAGGTTGTCGTAGATGGAGGGATCGGTAAGAAATTTTGCCAGCGTTCCCTCTCCTTCATCTATTTTCAAAATCAGGTTATCCAATCGATTGATGACATCGCCTACCTTTCCGATGGAGATTCCCGCGGTCTCCATGATCTCTGAAATCTCGACAGGAACCGACCCCTTGATCATCTCTTCCCGTTCGATCGGCTCCGCCTTTGGAGAGCCCGTGTTGAGCTCGATATATTTGTCGCCTAAAAGTCCCATGGTCATAATGCTTGCCCTGGCATCTTTCTTGATAAATCCCTGGACGCTCTTTTTGAGAGAGATCGTCACCACCGCCCCGAGGGTTCGATCCAGATGGATCTCCCTGACAGAACCCACTTCCGTCCCGAAGATCCAGACCGGCGCCCCTTTCCGCAATCCCCTCACATCCTGAAACTGAATCTTCAGATCCATCTTCGGGGAGAAGATCTTTTCAATCCCCCCGGCAAAAAAGATGGCGACCAGAAGCACAAGATTGGCAAGCGTGATCACCATACCCACCTTTAACTTCGACCACCTCAGTTGTTTCCTCATGTCAAACATCTCTTTCCTCCATAGGTGGACTGCTCATCTGTTAGAATCGACGCTCAGTTCTCTGAGAAAGATCCGGATCTCTGAAAGGGTCGACTCCAGCAGGGTTTCTCTATCCCCATCGAAGATCATCCTGCCTCCCTTTAAAAACATGAACCGGTTGGCCAATCTGAAGGCGTCAAACATCTTATGAGTGACAATGATAAATCCTCCTCCCTGCCCCGAGATGTCAAGAATCAATTTACAGATGACATCCGCGCTGACAGGATCGAGACCGGTGGTGGCTTCGTCATAGAGAAACATCTTCGGCTCAAAGGCAGCCATCGCTCTCATGATGGCCACCCTTCGATGCATCCCGCCGCTGAGCTCCTCGGGCATCTGTCCGATCGCCTCTTCCAGCCCCACCCTTCTCAGCAGCTCTCTCACCTTCCGGTCGATCTCCTCTTCGGTCATTCCCGTGTATTCGCGGAGCGGAAAAGCCACATTCTCTTTCACGCTCAAGGAATCGAAGAGGGCTCCATCCTGAAAGACCATGCTGAATTTGATCCGGATATCCCGCAGTTCCTCCTCTGTTTTTCCAGTGATGTCCTCTCCGTCGATGAGAATCTTCCCGGAGTCTGGCCTCAAAAGCCCGATGATCAGTTTCAGGACGGTCGTCTTTCCGTCTCCGCTTCCTCCGAGGATGGCCACTCTTTCGTCCTCGTGGACAGAGAAGCTCAGAGCGTTGAGGATGGGATGGTTTCCATAAGAGAAGGAGACCCGGTCAAATTCGATCATACGCTAAATCCTAAAACATAGAGCAAGACTCTGGTCAGGATGAAATCGGAGACGATGATGGCGATGAATGAGATGACCACAGCCCGGGTGGTCGTCCGCCTCAGGCCGATGGCGCCCCCTTTGGTGGAGAGACCCATATAACAACTGACGCAGGCGATCAAAAAACCGAAGATAAACGGTTTGATCGACCCTGCCAGCACATTCTCGTAGATCAGAATATCCCGTATCGAGCTCCAGAAAAATGCGCCGCTCTGATGGCTCACAAAGACAGCGATATAATAGGCCCCGAAAAGGGAGACGCAATCGCCGATGATCGTGAGAACGGGCAACATGATGAGGGCGCTTAATATCCTCGGAGTGACCAGCTTCTTCACCGGATCCACGCCGAAGACTCGGAGGGTATCGACCTGGTGGCCGAGCACCATCGACCCTAATTCGGAGGCCATGCCCGAACCCACCCTTCCTGCAAAGACCATTGCTGTCAGCACAGGTCCGATCTCCCTGATGATTGAGATTCCCACAATCTTTCCGGTATACATCTTCATCCCAAGCCTTGAAAGCTCTGCAGAGAGTTGAAGGGAGAGCGCCATTCCGATGAAGAGAGAGATGAGAAGGATGATGAAAAAGGAGCCTGACCCAGCGTAGTCCATTTGCTCAATCAAATCCTTAAAATAGAAGGGACGCCTCATCACTCCCATCAAGCCATGATAGGAAAGGAGGTAAAAATCCTGAAGATCGCTGATGAACTTTTTGGCTTTTTTCTTCATCGCTGAAATGTAGTCTACCAATTTCTGCGGGCAGATTCAATGGATATTTTGGAAATTGATGCCTCTCCTCTCTTAACCCCTCCCGGCCTCCCCTTAATTTAAGGGGAGGGGAGGTGGGATTAGGAGGAGGTTACAAGAGGGAATATGGAAAGGGTTAAGCCAATTACTGAACCGTTTCACCGGGTTTTACAACCAGCACTTTGGTCTGGGGAAGTTCTTTCATCCATTTTTGAAAATCCTCAATCGTGCCCGTCAGTACGGGAAAGGTTCCGTAATGAATGGGGATCACATATTTCGAGCCGAGCAGTTTTGCCCCATAGGCCGCTTCCCGTGGGTCCATGGTGAAGTGACTTCCAATAGGAAGGATGGAGAGCTCCGGCTTGTAAATCTCACCGATGATCTTCATGTCTCCGAAAACACCGGTATCTCCTGCATGATAAAGGGTGAAGCCGTTTTCAAATCGAATGACGAATCCTGCCGGCTCTCCTGTGTAGATGACCTGATCCCCTTCGGTCACACTCGAACTGTGAAGGGCATGGACCATCGTGATAGCAACCCCGTGAGAGGTAAACGTCCCTCCTTTATTCATTCCTGTGACATTCTTGGCGCCCTTCCGGGTCAGGTATCTTCCCAGCTCAGGTATGGCAACGATCCTTGCATTCGTCTTCTCTGCGATAGCCAGGGTATCACCTACATGATCGCCATGCCCATGAGTCACAAGGATGAGATCCGCCTTCTCAACAGCCTTCAGTTCCGGCGGGGTCTTTGGATTTCCGCTCAGAAAGGGATCGACATAGATCACCACCCCTTTGGGTGAGACAAGCTTGAAGGCCGCATGGCCGAGATAGGTGATCTTTACCTCCTTGCCGATCTCATTAGCATGGAGTGGGAGGGAAGAGAGAAAGCATAAGATCAGAATGGCATACAGAATCGAGCTCATTTTTTTCATCGCAGGTTCCTCCTTTTAGATTGAAACTCCAATAACTAAATTCCCTGCCTGCGGCAGGCAGGCAAGCTCCAAATAAATTTCAATGATCCAATATTGATGGTCTCGTAAAAAGTCGTCTCACCGGTGAAAACCGGTGTCCAGTGTTTTCCTAATTATCTGAAATTACTGGATTCCGGCTTTTGCCGGAATGACGATCTGTAGTGTTTTTCGACTTTTTACGAATTTGTCAATATTCAAATAAGTTTTGTTTATTGAATTGTATTGGGGATTATTTGGTTCTTGGTTATGGGTTATTTATTCCTTCCTTATCAAACTCCGCACTTTCCAGAACAAACTCGAAAGATCGCAGAGCCTTCTTCCCCAGAAGGGGCTCGATGATTTTCTCGCATTAGGATGGATGAAACAGAACTGTCTGCATTTCAATTGATTCAGCTTTGTCTCGAATTCCTTCCCATCCCTTACACCCTCAAAATAATCCGGAATCCAGTAGCCGAGGGATGAAAAGGCGTTCTCTCTGCCGGAATGGTAATGATAGAAATCCATAAAATTCCAGAGGGAAGTCTTCACGCCGAAGGTCTCCGGATCCAGATGCCACGGAGAGCCCGGCTCCATCTCTATCGTAAAAGTGCGAATTCCCTTCACATTGGGATAGCGGCTCCGGATCTCCTTCTGAAGCCGGATCGTCTGTTCGAGATCCTCCTCCTTCTCAAAGGGCACGCCCATCGTGAAGAAGAGGTCGCAGAAAACCTCATGGTCCCTTAACCGGTCGAGGCACTCCATTAGATCCCGGTTCGTATAGGCATTTCCCTTATGAACCTTCCTCAGCCGATCCGATCCGACATCCGGTGAAAGGCCGACAAGGGACTTCGGCCCGGGAAAGGTCTCTTTAAAAGATCGGATAAAAGCGTGGGTGGGCAATCCGAACGACTCGAAGAAACATTCCATCCGGATCTTCTCCTCACGGATACGGGAGAAGAGGTTTAGAAAGTATTCCGGTTTCCCGGGATATGGATCAAAACAGATATGAAAGGTTTCATATCCGAAAGAGAGGGCTTCCCTGATCGACTGGAGAACCTCCTCCACCCCTCTGTAGGTGACATTTTTCCGTCCGGTAATCGTCTTCTGAGAAGGAATGTTGCCGCTGCACCAGGTGCATTGAACAGGGCAACCCCTGCCCAGGGTGAGATGATAGATGGGCGATTTCAGGGAATACATCCAGAAATTTTTCTCTCTTGAGACGCCCTTCACATAGAAGGGTTGCCCGATGTAACGGATATAAGTTGAATAATTTTTCAGCAGAGGGAAGTTCGTGAAAGAGAGCCGGTTCAAATCCTCTTCAGTGGCCACATAAGAAAGAGGATTGATCATAATCCTTCCATTTCTTCTCCAGGTGAGATTCGGAATGGAGAAGAGATCCTTTTCTCCCTGATGGACGGCGTGGGCTAATTCCAGGATGGGAGTTTCCGCCTCTCCCCGGATCACTCCATCGACCCCATCAAAATTCCTCAGAATCTCCTCATGGAAGATGCTTGCCGTAAATCCTCCAAGTAAAACATAGACGGAGGGGAAGGCCTGCTTCACTTTTCCTGCCACTTCAAGGACATCATAACTCTGATGGTGCCAGTGGAGATCAAGCGCAATGATCCGGGGACTCTTCTCTTTGATATAGTCGACAATCGAGAAGCGGGGGTCTTCGATCCACTCCACTCCCAGGTGGACAACCTCGGTGGAAATCTTGTTCCTCTGGAGAAGATCTGCCAGACCTAAGAGTCCCATGGGAAGGAAGTTGATCCAGATGAAAGAACCAATGGGCCGGTAATAGTTCTGTAACTTGGGGACATGGACAAAAAGGCAATCCAATTTTTCCATCGGACGAATTGTAAAATGTTAGACAGATGGATTTCAACTCTCATTGTCTTTTGTTCATGGTTCACTGTTCACGGTTCATCGTTTATTGTCCCTCATCCTTCGTCCATCGTCCATGATAACTCCCCCTTGCCCCTCACTCCTCACGCCTAACGATTTTCCCACACTATGCTCTATGCGATCTTCTGATGAGAGAGGCTGAAGTTTGCCGGATTGGTTCTGGAAAAGAGACTTACTGTAGGAAAGGGGAAACAGGAGAGAAGAAATTAAAAGGATTGCCCTGTCAGAAGTGAGAGCATGATCCCAGGTTTTTAGCGCGAGTTGCATCAGTCAGGGAAAGCCTTAAAAAAGGTAAAGGGATAAGAATAGAAAACCTATCAGATTGAACTTTTTACGGATGAGATCTAAGATTTAAGCCAATACCGAATTACCGATGCCTGATCATAGCCCATTCAGAAAATTGGCAAGTTGTTTCAGAACCTACGTCCCGTTGCGCGTTTTTCATTCATGTCAATTTATTCAAGATCTAAACACTCTCTTACAAACGATCCTTTCTGGTAACATTTATTATTAAGGCAATAGGCTAAAGGTTGCCGATGAAGGGATGGGTAAAGTTGAAGATTAAAAACCTAAGGCATAATGACGCGTGATAAAATCTGGTGCCAAGGGTCGGAATCCCGAAACTGAGTTTCGACCACAAAAGGTTATCAGGGCTGGCCGCACGCTTTTTTACTGCTACGAATATAGGGAAGTTGTATTTAACCCAACGTCCCTGTTTTCACTGCTCCTGTTTTCAGTGTTTTCACTGTTTTCAGATGGATTGACCACATCGACAATCTGTCCTTATGAGTCGACCCATTCCCCATTGATGTAGTTCTTCACCTCCTTGATGCCCTTGATTGGTTCCACCAAAATCCCCATGTGTTCCTCCTTGAGATATTATATAGAATATTCCTCATTACAGAAGATGGAATCGTGTTTACGAGGATGAATCTAATGGTGCATTCGTCACGATGAGTCAATGTAAGTAGCACTACCCCAGTTGGTGTGAGTGAAGCCGGCGTGCTACTAAGAGCGATGTTCGTCATCGGCGCGTGGTACAAAAAAAACTGAGAGAGAAAAACCCTGTCGATGACGGGGACAGCTCACATGACATCTGTCGCGACCCTTCGCCAACAACACTCCTGAAACACTCATTCCCCCTGAGCGCGAACCTACTCCCAGACCTTGCTCCCCTCTATCCCGTGGGGAGCAAGGCATTGCCCTTTATCTAAACCTCCAAAATTCAGGCGAGGCGTTGCTTTTTATCCGGATAAGCAGAGTACCGCTGCGATCTCATCATTTTTTGGCCAACCCTAATTTGGCTACAATCTCTGCCAGCCATTTATCATCTTCCATCATCTTGATTGTAAATTTCTCCGTCCCTATGAAGTCGGGCTCCTGCCCAATTTTAGCCAGAGCAGCAATACAATTCTGATCGGGGAGGGTGGCGTCAAGAGCTTTTTCCAGATGTTTAACAACGGCTGGGGGCGTATCACCTGGTGCAAACAGAGCCTTCCAGACATCCACGCCCCTGAAGCCTAATTCAGGCAGGGCCGGGACATTGGCCAGCGTTTTGACCCGCTGGGTATTGGTGATAACCAGGGGAGTGATCTGCTTGGCTTCCATCAATGGGATGGCGGGCGGGACATCCCCGATGGAAACCTGAATGTGGCCTCCAGCCAGTGAGGTAAGAGCCGGGGCCGTTCCTGCATAGGGAACGTGAACCATTTTCAAACCGCCCGCCGTCAGGGAGATCGATTCCATCAACAGGTGCCCTATGGTCCCGGCTCCGGCAGATCCATACTTAATCTCCCCGGGGTGCTCCTTGGCATACTTTACGAACCCCTGAAAGTCTTTCCAGGGAGTATCCGCTTTGGAGAATAAACCAATCTGGCTGATGCCAAACTGGCCGATGACCTTAAAATTCCTATACGTGTAGGGCACTTTCTCCATGTGAGGGTGGAGCAGAAGGGTGGCTAAGGAGCCGGAGAGGATGGTGTATCCATCGGGCTTGGATTTGTCCACATACTGGATGCCGATGGACCCTCCTCCTCCGGGCTTGTTCACCACAACCAGGGACTGGCCGAAATGGGGTGGGGCGGCATTGGCGATGATCCGCAAGATCATATCCGTCTCACCACCCGCCGCAAAGGGATTGATAATTTGAATCGGTTTCTCCGGAAACGCGGCGAAGGACAGAGAAAAGAACACTCCTAAAACTCCAACCAACATGCCTACTAAAATCATCTTTCTCATTGCACCAATCTCCTTTCTTCTTCGTTAGTTTGTTTGAGGAATCTTCCTGCGAAATGCGGCCGTAAAGATCAGGAAAACGGAAATAGCGATCAACGCTGCCGAAATAGGGCGTCTGATGAAAATCAAAAAGCTTCCATCCCCAATTAAGAGAGACTGGCGGAAGGCATTTTCAAACATCTGGCCGATCACCAGGGACAGAATCATGGGGGCCCCTTCAAAACCCGCTTTCCTCATCACGTGTCCTAGAACCCCAAAAAAAATCATGATAGCAATATCCCAGAGGTTGCCATTAAGAGAATAGGCTCCCACAATGCAAAATAAAAGGATAAGCGGAGACAGAATCGGATACGGGATTTTCAGGATTCGCACCCACATGCCGATAAGGGGAAGATTCAGGATCAAGAGAATGATATTTCCAACGTACATACTGGCGATGATCCCCCAGAAGAGATCCGGCGTCCGCTGCATCATCAGAGGACCAGGCTGGGTACCATGAATCATAAAGGCCCCTAAAAGCAGAGCCGTCACCGCGTTGCCCGGTATACCGAGGGTCAACAGGGGGATGAAAGCCCCGGCTGTGGCCGAATTATTTGCACTCTCCGGCCCGGCAACACCTACAATGGTTCCGGTGCCGAAGAGCTCCGGGTGTTTGGAGAGTCTCTTTTCCAGCGCGTAGTCCATGAATGAGGCAATCGCTGCACCGCCTCCCGGCAAAATTCCCAGGAAGAACCCTAACAGAGCGCCCCGGATCAGGGCCCATTTACTGTCCATCCAATCCTTCAGGGATGGGAGAAGGCCTTTGATCTTCTGGGTGAAAACTTCCCGCCCCATTTCTTCCTCGGCGTTGGAGAGGATCTCCCCCACCCCAAAGACACCCATCAGGACAGGAATGATCCCCACGCCTTCCCGGAGCTCCATAAAATCAAAAGTGAATCGCGATACCCCCGAGATGATATCCGTACCGATGAAAGAGAGAAGAAGTCCCAACCCTGCCATGATGAAGGCCTTGATCATGGATCCCTGGGAGAGGTAACTCACCATTGTGAGTCCGAGCAGCATTAAGGAAAAGTACTCGGGCGGGCCGAATTTGAGGGCAAACCGTGCCAGGGGCGGTGCAAGCAGCATCAGGCCGATGACCCCGATCGTCCCGGCGATAAAGGATGCAAAGGCAGCCATCCCCAAGGCCGGTCCGGCGCGACCTTTGCGGGCCATTTGATAGCCATCGAGACACGTCATCACCGACGCCGTTTCTCCCGGAATGTTGACCAGGATGGAAGTGGTGGAGCCTCCGTACATGGCACCGTAGTAGATACCGGACAACATAATGATGGCTGAGACAGGAGATAAATGAAAAGTCCCGGGCAGGAGCAGTGCCATTGCCGCTGTAGGTCCGAATCCTGGCAGAACCCCCACCAGTGTCCCTCCTAGACATCCCAAGAAACACAGGAGAAGGTTCATCGGCTCCAAGGCCACGCGAAAACCGACAATCAGATGTTGAAGGACGTCCATTTCCTAGAAACCCCAAGGCCCGGTGGGCAGGTCCAGCATCAACCATGATTGAAAAACGAAATAAAACCCTGCAGCAGAGCACAGCGCCGTCACGAGGGTTCGGGTCCAGCCCTGGGCCTCCACAATCTTGATCAGAAAAACCACGAAGAGAAACGTCGTCAATGAGAATCCCAAGAAACCAATGCAAAAATTGTAGAAAACCAATGCCAGCACGATCAATCCGCCCTTACGGTATTTTCGGAGTCCACGGCCAATCTCTTGCCGATGCACGCTCTTTTCTTTCCTCAGGGTTGGAATGAAAATGATGGCCGACAGACATACGAGAACTGCCCCCACTAAGAAAGGAAGAAACCCCGGACCCGGCTGGTGTATTTCTCCCAGGCCCAGGCTAACGGAACCAATACAGAAAACCAGGCCGATGAGCATTCCGATGACCCCACTTAGCCTGTCATGCTGGTTCAAAGGTGAGGCGGACATCTAAACCTCCTTATCCTCTATCATTCTGGTCACTCGGCGAAACAAAACAGAGAAATCGATTCGGATTCTTTACCATGATCGTTTTGATGTGCTCCTCAGTGATACCGCGGGCCAACATTTGTGGCACAATATTGCGCAAAATATGTGCGTAACCTTGACCTCCATAGCGGACGAGCTTTGATTTCAGGCAGGTATCCTGCGATATGAGAATCTGTTCCAAATGCCCTCTATCGATGAGATCCATAATTTGCTCAATTCGCTCTCTATCGCAAGGTCTATTGAAGACACCAAAGTGTAGAGGGTAGAACGGGTTGCCGCCGAAGATGTCATATTCAAGGTAACAACCTGTTGTTGCTATTTCATACCTCGTGGCAGGCAAGAAACCGGTCCGATCGATGTGCCCCATGATAACTCGACTGATGTCCGCTCCGGCATCATCAAGAACCCCGATAATTTCCATAGGAGAACGCTCATGGCGACCTGGATGAATGGTGATGGCAGCTCCTGTGCGCTTTTGTGCGCGAGCAGAGGCGCTAAGCACCTTGTTCTCCCTGTCTTGCAAAGGCCATGAGCATCCGATTTCGCCTATAATTCCAGCTCGGATTGCAGTTTTGCCAACACCGACAAGGATGTCTCTAACGATTTCTTCGGCAACCTCATCTTTAGTTTTTCTATCCAATTCCTGACATCCTGTCCCGTTCACGACATAATGGCCTGACCCGATGATGACGTTAAGGCCCGTAGCCTGGGATATGCGTTTCAGCGCCAAAACGTCACGAGATAAGCTGGCACTGGTAACGTCGACAATCGTGCTTCCGCCTTCTTTCTTAAAAAGCATCGCCTCCTTGATCGCAAGATCCTCATCCAACAAGCGCACGTTATCCAAGTTGTTGTACTGATTGTACATAATCCAGCTGATGTTTTCGAAACTCACTGGTTCGAACGCCAGTGGTTTTAGCTCAGGCGCTGTCGGCTCAACAAACCAAATTGCCATATCGATGAGCAGATGTTCATGAGGCAAAGTTATTCCAAGATCATCTGGATGAATCAAGCCCAAAACGGTTTGGGCCATTTTAGCGGACGCTTTCCTTGTATCCGACATTTCTCTCTTTTCCTCGTATACGCCAAGTCCGGCATGCCATCAAAGCACCTTGACGAAGTCTGTCTTCATCCACTGTATATCGGAGTTCCTTCTCTGTCAACTTTTTCAAAAAATGTTTTTGTAAGCTGTGTCGTAATAGGACCAGGGTTTCCGCTTCCGATCTGCCGCCCGTCAACCCACACGATCGGGGCCACTTCGATACGAGTGGCCGTGCAGAAACATTCATCACTGGTATATAAGTCATGAAGCGTTAAAGGTTCTTCCACTGCTTCCATGCCTGCCTCTTTAGCGATCCGCAGGATGGTTCGTCGCGTGATGCCATCCAGGATCCCCAGCCAAAGCGGTGGGGTTATGACCCGAGTGTGTTTCACAATAAACAGGTTATCGCCCGTCAGCTCGCAGACAAGGCCCTGTTCGTTTAAGAAGACGGCATCTTGAACCCCGACGGCATTGGCCTGTAATTTGGCCAGAATGTTGTTCAAATAGTTGGTCGACTTTATCCGTGGACTGAGAACATCCGGACCGTTGCGTCGAAAAGCGGTGGTGATCACCCTTATTCCTTTTTGACTTAAAGATGTTTCACCTTTATCTTCAGGATGACGGATTTCGGCATCCACCATGATAACCACTGTTGCTTCCGCACAACTTTTTGGGTCAAGCCCCAGGGCACCTTTTCCTCGGCTCGCCACGGGACGGATATACGCATCTCTCAAATTATTGCGTCTGACAGTCTCAACGATGGCCTTTTTCATCTCGTCGCGGCCGACCGGTAATTCAAGTTGAATGGACTGTGCGGATTCGTAGAAGCGATCGACGTGCTCATCGAGTGCAAAGACTCGCCCATTATAGGCTTTGATCCCTTCAAAGACCCCATCCCCATAGAGAAATCCATGGTCGAAAACAGATATTTTGGCCTCTTCCTCACTCATGTAATCACCATTGATGTATACGATCATAGAAAACTCCTCCTTCGATGTAGTGAAAATATTAGGCCAGCTGTATAAGCTTCAACACCACCAAGCCATCATCTGTGCACCTTCTTGGAGTTGAACTATGCGATGGCATGAGTATGGCAGCCGTTATCATGTTCCAAAGCCTTCCAGCATGCGACATCTGACTGGGTTCCGCCGATCGATCCTGTTTCAAGATATAGGGTTTCGCATCCATAACCGTCGTCGATTTTATTCCGGCATCCAGGGGCTTGGAGGGCGGCATCCCTCGTCGGTCACCACGTCGATCACCGTCGTTCTGTCTGATGTCAGTGCTCTTTTGAGTGACGGGATAATGTGACTGGGTTCTTCGACCCGGATTCCCTCGCATCCGAAATCCTTGGCAATTTTGAAAAAATTCGTTGGGATAAATTTATACATGGCTTCCTTTGCCCCTGCTCTTGCACCGTAGGCGTGATTAATACCTTCCAAGCACTGCCGAAAACACGAATTGTTGTTCACGATAACAACGACATTGATGTGGCGGCGCAACGCCGTTTCCAGTTCGCTCAGGTGGTAATAGAATCCTCCGTCCCCTATGAAACAAATGACCGGTCTCGAGGGGGCAGCGCACTTTGCGCCGAGGGCTGCAGGAAACCCCCACCCCAAAGATCCCGCTGCACGAATATAGGATTGTCCTTTGTCATGAAGCCTTACCATAGCTCCGGTCCAGATCCCCGCGTAACCGGTATCGGACACAAGAATACCATTTGGAGGAAGGGTTCTAGTGAGATCTTCACAGAGCCGTTCGACACGGATTGGGACGGCATCGGACAAACGAAGAGGAAAAAATTCCGCGTTCCACTGCTCAACCAAGCCGTGCGCGTACTCCGACCATGCAGTTCTATGTGGGGAGGGCATATAACAATACTCTCCCATCACTCTTAAAATGGCCTTTGCATCGCCTGCCAAGCTGACCACGTTCGGATAATTCCTTCCGAGTTCTGTCGGGTCGACATCAATCTGAATAACCTTTGTGGCCTTCCCTGGGATGGTCCAATTGTTGGTCACTTGGTCTCCTGTCCGGCTCCCCACAAAGAGGACCAAATCTGATTCGTAGACAACACGGTTTGCACACCATTGCGAATACGATCCAACGACGCCTACCGCTAGTCGATGGTTCTCAGGAATGATGCCTTTTCCGTTCAAAGAGGTGGCTACAGGAATGCAGAGCGTCTCCGCGAGCTCTATGACCTCAGGGCCGGCCGCTGAAACTGCTGCGCCGCCCCCCGCAACGATGACGGGTCTTTTAGCCGCCTTCAAAATCTCAGATGCCTCCCGCACGGAACCCGGTTCGGGCTCAGGCCGAAACGGAGGGTATTGGCGGAATCGGTCCTCCACAAGGACTTCGATAGGGGCTTCGGAAAGATCCGTCAGTTCTCCTTCATATCCGAGAAAATCAAGATGGACCGGCCCGGGGGCGGAACTCACGGCTTCCCTAAATGCCTGGCGGAGCAAGTGTGGAAGTTGCTCGACTGTTTCCACGCATGCAGTGAGCTTCGTCACCGGCTCAAACATCTTCGAATGCAGGATTTCCTGATAAGCATTTCGATGCTGGGCAATGGGAGGTTTTCTGCCTGTGATCGCTATAACAGGGGAGAGACGGGGAAAGGGATCCTGCAGCCCCGAGGCCAAATTGGCGGCGCCCACGGACTGTGCCATGCAGATACCCGGTCTGCGCGAAACGCGCGCGTATCCATCCGCCATATACGCCGCAGCTTTTTCCGAATGGGTTAGAATACGTTCAATTCCAAGAGCCTCCATCTCTACGAGCGCTCGCCTGAGGATCGCCTCAACGTAAAACACGTGCGTTATGCCGTAACCTTTAAGTGTCTCCGCAACGAACCTGGCTCCCGAGATCTTCATTGTTCCATTTTCCTCTCCAGATGACTTCCGGCACTGCTGTTAGTAGAAAGGGCTTCGACTCCGGAGGTTATGTTTTGCAAAAGCGTTTCAGCGTCCATATTTTTGGTTCTTCGTTGAGCTATGAACGTTCATTTCCGTTTTGAGCGGAAATAGCATTCGCAGCCTGTTTAACTATTTTTCCATATCGAGGGGCTGCTTTCTCCTCCATTCGCGCGGTTGGAATCATTAGTACCACCGCACCCGTTACGCTCCCCCCCGAAATCCCTGGTGATCAATTTGTGGTCAGGTTCTACTGGATTCGCGCCATGCCTGTAGGGATTTCTTTGTTGAAGTGTCTTGTCTTGCATTCAGTACTTTTATCCTCCTCTGAACGCTGACTTCAACTTTGGTGTCGAGTAAAACCACCCCAAGACATGGTAATTCCCATGAAAGCATATTGTCAAATGAATCTTTTTTGTTTACCATATGACCATTGTTCATACAGTTACGGAGGTTCAAAGGATTGGTCTTATAACACTTTTGTGCCTTTGTTCTAAAGGTTGGCGAGGAGGATAGATGGAAATTGACCAACTGAAAGCTTTTCAGCAAATTGCTAGAACCGGGAGTTACTCCATTGCTTCAAGAAATTTGTTCATCACCCAGTCCGCAGTTAGCCACCAGATCAGAAAATTGGAGAAAGAATTGGATATTAAATTGTTCGAGCGGCTTGGGAATGTCAGCAAATTAACAAAGCAAGGGGAAGTGTTGTCAGTTGGTGTGGATAAGCTTTTAGATGCACTGGATAACTTGATAAAACTCTCTGAAGATATCCGGGGCTCTAAATATGGCCACTTATCCATTGCCACGACGAACGGAATAATGAGCTACGTTTTAGAAGATGTTATTGACAGATTTGCAAAACAATTTCCTAAGATCAGGTTTAAGTTGATCAGCGGAGCGGTTGCCACAGAGTTGGTTTCTTTGGTTTCAAATGACGAGGTCGATCTTTCAATCGTACCGAAGGTGAATCAAGCAGAATTTAGGAAATTGACATTTAAGCATTGGAGATCGTTCGGTTTGGTTCTTTTGACGGCCAAGGACCATCCTCTGCAAAAAAAGAAGGCTATCAACCTCCGAGCTATTAGCAGACTTCCCCTTATTTTATATCGAAAGGGAGCCGTACTGAGAAGGCTAGTTGATGATGCTTTTGCCCGAAGCAACCTTCCCTATGACGTGGTGATGGAGACCGACCTTGAAGAGAATTTAAGGAATTATGTGGAGAAGGGTATTGGCGTGACAATCACGGTTTCTTTTGCGGTTACCCCGGAAGATAAAAAGAGATTTTGGTCTGTGGACGTAAGTCATTTATTTGGGAAGATGGATTATGGAATCTACTACCGGAAAAACAAATATGTCACTAAGGCCATGCTGCAATTCATTAAGATCTTCACCTCTTCTTTCCCTTCCTGTCGGTAAAGTCGATTGGCGCATATCTCCATATTGCGAATGAGACCTGATAATCATATAAAAGGCACCCTTTGTAAATTGAGGGACGTAGGGACAAAGGGAATTGAACTACCACCAGCTACAAGCTGGTGGATTCTCTACTGACTGAAGTCAGCTAAAGACAAAACAAACAGCACAGAAATCCTCACGAGGGGAAATCTAAAAAACCTG
>VGRU01000015.1 GCA_016875255.1 Deltaproteobacteria bacterium | reverse complement strand
TTATAAATGGACCTTTTCCGTCATGCCGGACTTGATCCGGCATCCAGAAGGTCTTGAAAAGACTGGATTCCGGCTTTCGCCGGAATGACAACCTTTTTCGAAACTGTTAGTTTATAAACAGACTCTAATTAATTCAATCAATTGCGAGACCCTGAAATAAATTCAGGATGACAAAATAGTAATCACGACACAGTCTCTTCAGGGGGAGGGTTAAGGTGGGGGTGGGATTCTTGATGATCTGTCGTTGTAGTATTAGAAAATAAAGGGTTTTCCCCTTCCTCTCATGCCGTTTCCTCTGTCCGTCTCTAAGGCATAAAATTTGCATATCTATTTTCAACTTTAAATGGAGGTGTTCTCTTATGAAGATAAAGGATCTCAATCCACCCATTCTACCTGTGGTCCATTCGGATAAGAAAAAGGCGGATGCGACCAAGGACCTTGATTTCCAGAAATTACTCGGAGATGCCGGCGAACGGTTGAACGCTACGGCACAGGGGGGTTCTCCCTTTGATTCCGAGGGAAGGATGAGGATCTCGCCGAACCCTATTTCATCCGCTTCTCTTCTTGATCTAACGGATCAGGAGAACATTACCCGGATTCGATCTCAAAGCCTCAAAGCGGTTGAAGACACCTTAATTATCTTAGAACAATATCACGAGGGTCTTTCCGATCCTGAGACCTCTTTGAGAAAGATCGATCCGTTCATCCAGGCATTGACGAAGGAGGTGGACGGATTAAATCTACTTTCTGAAAAGCTTCCTCCTGCTGATCCATTGCGTAAGATTTTGAATGAAACCGGGATCCTTTCCGCCGTGGAGATCGAGAAGTTCCGCAGAGGAGAGTATCTCTAATAGACCATCGACAGAACCAGTTTGCATTACAAGGGAATGGTCTTAAGGATCTAAAATGAGTCAATTATTTGACATTTGAAAAAGATTATAGTAGCATTCCTTAACCCTCAAAAAAAGGAATGCGATATGGGCAGTGAGAAGATTCTCCTCATCGACGACTCACCGGAGATACTGGATAACCTTTCCGAATACTTGACCTCAGAAGGCTACGATATTACGACCACCTCCGATGGAACCTCCGGCATATCAATGATCGAAAAGAAATTTTATGACATCATCCTGACGGACATGAAAATGCCGGGTGCGGATGGGATGGAAGTCTTAAAATTTATGAAGGAACATTCCCCCGAATCGATCTGCATTATTCTGACCGGCTACGGGACTATTAAGAACGCTGTGGAGGCGATCAAAAGCGGAGCCTTCGACTACCTCACCAAACCCGTGAAGATGGACGAAATCGTCATCACCCTGAACAGGGCCCTGGAATATCGGAATCTAAAAAGAGAGAACATCAATCTTCGAAATCAATTGAAGAGGAAGTATCAATTCAAGAATATCATCGGTGAAAGCCCTGCCATGCAGGATGTTTTTGAGACGGTTGAAAAGGTGGCCGATACGGATAGCACCATCCTCATCCTCGGGGATAGCGGAACGGGCAAAGAGCTGATCGCCAGGGCGCTCCACTACAATAGCTACCGGAGGGAAGGGCCCTTCGTTCCGGTCAATTGCGCGGCCATTCCGAGCGAACTCTTAGAGAGTGAGCTTTTCGGGCATGAAAAGGGGGCCTTTACCAGCGCCATCCGGACCCGAATCGGCCGTTTTGAGCTGGCCAACGGCGGAACCCTCTTTCTGGATGAGATCGGAGATATGAACCCCAACTTACAGAGCAAGTTATTGCGGGTTCTCCAGGAGAGACAATTTGAGCGAATCGGCGGAGTGAAGCCGATCAAGGTGGATATCCGGATCATTTCAGCCACTCATCAGGATTTGAAGAAGGCGGTATTGAAAAAGAAATTCAGAGAGGACCTCTATTATCGCCTGAATGTGATCCCTATTGAAATTCCTCCCCTGAAGCAGCGTAAATCGGATATTCCCCTTCTGGCCTTTCACTTTATCCACCATTTCAGTAAAAGTAAGAGGAAAAAGGTAACAGGAATTACGGATGAGGCCATGGAAAGATTGATGGAATACGACTGGCCAGGCAATGTGAGAGAACTTGAAAATATGATCGAGCGACTGATCATCCTTGCCGGCAGTGAAATGATTGACTTACCGGATCTGCCCGAAAGGGTGTTGCCCCCTTCATCCAAAGAGATCGGTGGGACAATGGATATTCCACAGGAGGGGCTTTCGCTCGAAACCGCTCTCAATGAGCTTGAGAAACAGTTGATCCTTGAGGCCCTCAATAAGAGCGGATGGGTTAAAAACAAAGCGGCTCAACTGTTGCATATGAACAGGACCACATTGATTGAAAAGATCAAGCGCCAGAATCTCCATCGCCCCCCCTCTTGATGCAATTGCCTAGAAATTAAAGTCTAACGGTAAAGGTAACGAGGCCCGTATCGTTATTAAAAGGCTGCGTTTGTCGTCTCTTACTTCTTGATACGTGACCGTAACCGATAACCGAAACGGGCTTCGTAACCGTAACCTTCCTCTAACTATTGACAAAACAAGAATGTCCTCCCAATCGAATATAACTTTACAATTTTCATGCAACCACAAGAAGGCACGAAATGGGTCAAAAGAATGACATCGATATGGGATTTTGACATTTCCAGAACCGCGGTCGCCAGGGACCATCCTATAAGTAGCGGTTTAGTTTGGATTTTTTTCAGGGGCAAGATGGCATAGTATTTGCTTTTAAGAAATCCAAAGCTATCTTTGTGATGCCAAAATGAGTAAGAAACGATTATTGATTGTGGAAGATGAAGCCGATACGAGAGGAGTCCTTTGCGAAGGGCTTTCCCATAATGGTTACACGGTGGTTTCAACAGAGAATGCAGGGAAAGGTCTCTCCGCTTTTGACCAGAACCCCTTCGATCTTGTGATTGCGGACATGAAATTGCCGGACCGGGATGGGCTTCAGCTTCTTGAGAAGATCAAGAGTAAATCACCTCACACCCCTGTGATTATTGTCACCGGGTCCGGTTCGGTTCAGAATGCTGTCGAGGCCATGAGAAAAGGGGCTTTCGATTATCTCCTCAAACCCATTTCGATGAAGGTTCTGGAGGAGCGAATCTTGACGGCGCTCAGAGAAGACCCTTCCCCTTCAAGGGTCATGCCTCCCGACGGAATCAATGGTTCGACACCGATCCTCACCAGAGACAGGAGGGTGAGAGAGATCATTGATCTATGCGATCGCATTGCCTTTAGCAATGCTCCGGTGCTCATTCAGGGAGAGAGCGGGACCGGGAAAGAGCTGTTTGCGCGACATATCCATATGAAGAGTCCCCGTCATCAGGGACCGTTTGTCGCAGTCAACTGCGCTTCCCTTCCGGAATCCCTGTTTGAGAGCGAGCTTTTCGGTCATGAAAAGGGGGCCTTTACGGGGGCCCTGTGCAGGAAGATCGGGAAGTTTGAACTGGCTCACCGCGGGACCCTTCTGCTCGATGAGATTACGGAGATGACCCCATTCCTTCAGGCGAAGATTCTGAGGGTGATTCAGGAGAATGAACTGGATCGCATCGGAGGACGGGAGCCCGTTCCCATCGATGTGAGGGTCATTGCCACCACCAATCGGAAGTTAGAGACCTCCATTGAGAAGGGTGAGTTCAGGGAGGATCTCTATTTCAGGTTGAATGTGATATCGATTCTACTTCTTCCCCTGAGGGAACGGACAGAGGACATCGAGCTTCTGGCACGGTTCTTTCTAAAAAAATTTTCCGATCATTACGGAAAGCCGGAGACCTCTGCTTCCGAGGAGGCTCTTCGCTGGCTGGGTCAGCAGCCCTGGCGGGGAAATGTGAGGGAATTGAAGAACGTGGTCGAGCGTGCCGTCCTGACCGGTTCAACTCCCCGGCTCGATCTGAAAGATTTTTCTCATAAGGAGGGGGGCATGGCCCCGGAGGCAAAGGAATCAACAGCCTCCCCCTTTTCATTGAAGGAGATGGAGAAAGACCTGATCTTCAGGGCCCTGGAGAAGACCAATGGGAACCGGACCCATGCGGCAAAGATCCTCGGGATCAGCATCAGGACATTGAGAAACAAACTGCATGAGTATAAGGATAATGTGTCTGGTTTCGAAGTTTCAAATGAGTTGGTTTGGCATGTCCCAGTCACAGAGAGTTAAAAATTTCTGGTAAAAAATTAATTACAACCGTTTAATTGCTCATTGTTGGAGGGCCAAGAGGATGGACAGATTTCAGATCAAAAGACAGTTGTTCGACCATACGATCGGATTGCTCCAGCGGTCTTTAGACCTCCGGACGTTTCGGCACAGAATCCTCTCGGATAATATTGCCAATTCCGAGAACCCGAACCATGCTCCGAGAGAGGTCTCGTTTCAAAAAGTCCTACAGGAGGTGATTCAGGATCGCTCTCCGGCTTTTCTCAGGACGACCCATCCCCAGCATCTTTCCGGAGATTTTCAGGGTGCGGTGGAGACAACTTCTTCCGCAGAAGGAGTACAGCTTGATCAGGAGATGGCGAAATTGGCTGAAAACAATCTGATGTTTCAGGCCGGAGTTCAGGCATTATTGAAAAAATTTGAGGGCCTGAAAACGGTCATTCAGGAAGGAGGAAGATAGACCTGTATGAATATATTTAAATCTATGGGGATCAGCTCCGGCGGACTTCAGGCCCAGAGAACGGTCATGGATGCCATCTCCCTGAACCTCTCCAATATTCAGACCACAAGAGGAAGCGGAGGCGAACCCTATCGCCGGAAGAGGGTCGTTTTTTCGAACGGCCCTGTGGATCAGCGCTTCACCGAGATGCTCTCCGGCAGACTCCGGATGGCGGGCCATCTCTCCAGGACTCATCCGGACCACTTCGGTCGAATGGAAATCGGAGGGAGAGGCGTTCCTCCGCAGGAAGCAACCATTCAGGCGGCAACGCTCGAAGACCTGCGCCCCTTCCAGATGGTCTATGATCCCTCCCATCCCGATGCAGACAAGGATGGATACGTATTTTTGCCCAACATCAACATCGTTGAAGAGATGGTTGATATGCTGAGAGCTGTACGGAGTTACGAAGCCAATATTACCGCCTTTAATGCGGCCAAAAATATGGCATTAAGGGCATTGGAGATCGGCCGATAAAACGGCCATCGAGTTGAGGAGCAAAGATGAATATCAATGAGGTGCTTTCCGTTCCATTGATGAATCAGGAGATTGACCGGAAGGGGAACCCTGACCCTCTCTCGGACTTTAAGAAGGCGCTGGGTCAATCGATTGACGAGCTGAATCGCCTTTCCGATGAGGCAGAGCAGAAAGTCCAGGGGATGGTCATGGGCGAGACGGATATCCATGAGGCCATGATTGCCATGGAAAAGGCCGGAATTTCCCTGAAGCTGATGATCCAGGTCCGGAATAAGGTCATTGCCGCCTATGAAGAGATCATGAGGATGCAATTCTAATTCATCGAACCCCTCACTCCGGCAGGGTAGGGACGGCTTCAGTCGTCCTTGGCAGGCCCCGACCAATCGAGACCCTACCCGGGATCAGTGAGGAATAGCAATATTAATCGCAAGGGATAGGATATGGCAAACAAAGTGAACGAACAGATCTTGCCCTTTTTGGACCTCATCTCCAGAGGACGGACATTGATGATCCTTTTCGTTCTCCTTCTCTCCGTCCTTCTATTCGGATCTCTCATCTTCTGGAACACCCAGCCCGACCACCAGGTCCTCTTCACCGGCCTCTCGGCCGAGGATGCCGGAGAGATGGCCAATAAGCTGAAAGAGAAGAAGATCCCCTTCCGTCTGTCCCACAATGGGACAACCCTCCTGGTGCCCAGTGAACAGGTTTATGACCTGCGGCTTTCTCTTGCCGCCGAAGGTTTGCCCAGAGGAGGAGGCGTTGGATTTGAGGTCTTCGACCGAAACAGCATCGGGGTCACCGACTTCGTACAGAGGCTCAATTATCAGAGAGCCCTGCAGGGCGAGTTGAGCAGGACGATCAAACAGATCAAAGAGGTGGAGCAGGTGCGTGTTCACATCGCCACCCCCAGGGAGTCTCTCTTCGTGGAGGAGCAGAAGAAGCCCACCGCATCGGTCTTCGTTAAAACCAGGGCCGGGTTGACCCTCAATGCGTCGCAGGTCGAAGGAATCCTTCATCTGGTGGCCAGCGCCGTGGAAGGGTTGGAGCCGGGCAATATTTCTATCGTCGATATGTCGGGGAAGGTTCTCTCCAAAAGGGCCGGCAATAGTCCGATTGGACACTTGACCAACACCCAACTGGAGTACCAGCAGAGCATTGAAGAGGGCCTCCGAAAGAAGGTTCAGGGCATGCTCGAAGAAGTTCTGGGGCCGGGCAAGGCCATTGCGAGAATTTCGACGGAGATCGATTTTCAGCAGGTAGTGGTGACCGAAGAGAAGTTCGATCCCAATACGGTTCTCAGAAGCGAGCAGAGAAATGTGGAAAAGCCCTTTTCCGAAGCCAAGTCCTCAGGGGTCAAGCAAGAGGCAGGTTCCGAAGCGAAGACAGCCACCCCGGCTCCTTCCTCCCAGCAAGGAGCAATGAGCCTGATGGAGCGGCAGAATGAGGTCCGGAATTATGAAATTTCGAAGGTGAACAAACAGACCAGAAGTCCTGTGGGAGGCATCAAAAAGGTCTCAGCCGCTGTGGTCATTGATGGGACTTATAAAGAGGAGGCAGGAGCCAAAGGAAATAAGGAGAAGAAGTATGCGCCCCGTTCTCAGGATGAGATGAAACATCTGGAGAATATCGTCAAGAAGGCGATCGGATATAATGACGGAAGGGGAGATCAGGTGGAGGTGATCAACCTTCCTTTTTACTGGTCCACGGCTGAGGAGGAGATCAAAACCGAGAAAGGAAGCTCCTATCAGAATTACCTGCCCATGATTTACAAGCCGGCGATCAGCCTGGTCCTTGTGCTCCTGTTCATCTTCTTTGTCCTCCGACCCATACTGAAGAAGAGGTCGATGGAACAGGCGCAGGACGTATCGCTTCTGCAGGCCGCGGCTCCGGGAATGATTCCCGTTGAAATGCCATCCGAACGGACACCGGTTACAGCCCTAAACCCCAGGGATCATGCGCTGCAATTCATTCAGAGAGATCCTTCAAAGGCAGTCGGGGTCCTGCGGTCATGGCTCCATGAGAAGGAGTGAAATCGACTATGGCCATCGAAAGGTTATCCGGACCCCAGAAAGCCGCCATCTTGCTCTTCAGCCTCGGAGAAGAAATCGCTTCCACGATCGTCAAACAGCTCAACGAGGAGGAGATCAAGAAGATCGGGGGGTCGATATCAAAGCTCTCCTCCCTTTCGCCTAAAGTCGTAGAGACGATCCTGTCGGAGTTTCAGGAGGCCTCCTCCTCACAACTTGCGATCCAGATCGGGCATGAGGGAGGGAGCCAGTTCATCAAAAGCATCGTCTCCAGAGCGATTAATGGGGAGAAAGCGCAGAATCTGTTAGAGGAGATCCAGGAAGAGGGGAAGTGGAACCTCTTTCAAAAAATCCGGCGGCTCGATCCCAAAACCGTTTCCAATTTCATACGGGCCGAGCATCCTCAGACCATTGCGATTATTCTCACCCATCTCGATTCCAGCCAGGCCTCCGCGATTCTTGAAGAGCTTCCTCCCACTCTTCAGACAGAGGTGATCTGCCGGATTGCGGAACTGGAAAATATTCCTCCGGGCATTGTGGAGGAGATCGACCAGGTCCTACAAGAGGAGATTGCCACGATCAAAGGGTTTGAGGGGCAGAAAAGAGGGGGAGTCCGCCTGGCCGCTGAGATATTGAATCAGATGGAAGGTTCTGCGGAGGGTAACATTTTAAAGGAGATCGAGGAGCAGAAACAGGGACTGGCCGAAGAGATCCGGAAGCTGATGTTTATCTTTGAAGACCTGCTTCAGGTGGATGACCGGAGCATCATGGCCATACTCAAGGAGATCAATAATGAGACTTTGACGATGGCTCTGAAGACCGCCTCTGAGGAATTAAGGGAGAAGGTCTTCAAGAACATGTCGGAAAGAGCGGCCCAGATGCTGAAGGAAGACCTGGAGGTAATGGGGCCTGCGCGGCTGAAGGATGTGGAGACGGCCCAGCAGTCCATCCTGAAGGTGGCCAAGAAACTTGAAAGCGAAGGGAAGATTGTTCTAGCGGGCAAGGGAAAGGAGGAGGTCTTTGTCTAAGAAATTTATCTCCGACCCTTTTCATCAAGAAATTGGACGAAAAGAGTCCTTCGAAATAGTCTGGTCTTCCCTTTCTCCGAAGGCCGATGCCTTTTCATTTCATCCGGGCTTGAAAGAGCTGGAGGCAAGGGTCCTGAAGGAAGCCAGAGAGAAGGTGCTCCTGATCGAGAAGGAGGCCTATGAAAAAGGCTTTGAACAGGGAGAGAAGGACGGGCGGGAGCTGGGCATGAAGCGAGTCGAAATGGTCATTCACCAGCTGAGAAATGTGTTTCTGGAGATCGAACGACAAAGAAAGGGGTTCCAACAGGCTTATGAAAGCGGGATGCTGACGCTTGTGCTCGGCATCGGGAAAAGAATTTTTCGCCAGGAAATATTATTTTGTGAGGAAGTGATCATCACCGTCCTCAGGGAAGCCTTCCAATATGTGACGGACCGGGGGAAAACCGTTGTCCGTCTCAATCCCGGGGATTACCAATACCTGTCAGCCCATCCCGGCCAGGTTCCTTTTTCACTCAATGAAAATGACGGAGTAAAAATGATTGAAGACCCGTCGATCACCCGGGGCGGATGTTTACTGGAAACATCATTCGGAGAAGTGGATGCGACCTTTGAAAGCCAGTTCGATGAGATGGTTTCCCTGGTCCGGCGACAGATGGATGGAGCAGAAAGGCATCCCGATCAGTAACCCCGATGGATTCAACCGTTATCCCGAATTGGGCCTCCTATCATCAAACGATCCGGCACGCCAGGATCATCAGGTGTTATGGACGTGTGCTCCAGGTGGTTGGTCTGGTCATCGAAGGGGCCGGCCCCCGTTTAGCCATCGGAGAGGTGTGCCGGATTGAACGGGGAGAGGGTGAAGAGTCGGTTTTAGCAGAGGTCGTTGGATTCAGAGAGAAGAGGATGTTGTTCATGCCTCTGGGAGAGACCCGGGGGATTCAACCGGGAAACCGGATCGTGCCCGTGGGAAGTCCGGCCCGCGCTCAAATCGGAATGAGTCTATTGGGTCGGGTTGTCAATGCTCTGGGACACCCGATTGACCAGAGAGGGCCTTTCCAGTCCGAAATGGAATATCCTATCTATGGACCTTCCCCTCCTGCATTATTAAGACAGAGAATTTCTGCTCCCATGGATGTGGGTATCAAGGCCATGAATGGTTTGATGACTCTCGGGAAAGGCCAGAGGATCGCCATCGTCTCGGGCTCCGGAGTGGGGAAGAGCACATTGCTGGGAATGATTGCCAGGCATACGGCGGCACAGGTCAATGTGGTTGCGCTGATCGGAGAGCGGGGAAGGGAGGTGAGGGAGTTTATTGAAAAGGACCTCGGAGAGGAAGGGCTGAAAAGATCTGCCGTCGTTGTGGCCACTTCGGATCAACCTCCTCTCATCCGGATGAGAGGGGCTTACCTGGCGACCACGATAGCCGAATATTTCAGAGACCAGGGAAAGGATGTGCTCCTGATGATGGATTCCATGACCCGTTTTGCCATGGCCTCACGGGAAGTCGGATTGGCGATTGGCGAGCCTCCCACATCAAAAGGATATACGCCAAGCGTATTTGTTCAGCTTCCCAAATTACTGGAAAGAGCGGGCACCACTCCTGATCAGGGCAGTATCACAGGCATCTATAATGTCCTGGCTGAAGGAGACGATATCCATGATCCGATCGTCGATGCCATACGGTCTATTGTGGACGGCCACATCGTCCTCACCCGGGAGCTGGCGGCTCAGAATCATTACCCGGCTATCGATGTGCTGGGAAGCATCAGCCGGGTGATGAACGATATCGTTGACAGGAGCCATCTGTCCGCCCGGGACAGGATGGTCTCGCTCATGGCCATTTATAAAAAAGCGGAGGATTTGATCCAGATCGGGGCATATGTTCCGGGCAGCAATTCTCAAATTGATGAGGCCATCAAAAAGATGCCGGAGATCAACCGGTTTCTCCGCCAGGGGATCGACGAAAAGGTCGATTTTGAGCAATCCCTCCGCCTGTTGATGTCCGCCTGCGCTTAGAAGGGTCGAAAGATTATCGATGAGATTTTCGTTCAGATTGCAGAGCCTTCTAAATTGGAAAGAGAGTCTGGAAGAAGAGTCCCGGATGAAGCTGGCCGGAAAGAATCGCCAGTTGAGAAGGCAGGAAGAGGAAATCCAGGAATTGGCGGGTCAGAGAGAGGAAAACGATCGCGGACTGCGCAAAAGGATGGGAAAGGGGCTTTTAGCCCGGGAATACTTGATCCACAAGGAGTTCAATGAGGAGAGCTATCAGGACCTGGTGCAAAAGGAATTGAATAAGAAACAGACGGAGCAGGAGGTCAAGGAAGAACGGGAGCGTTTAACCGGTCTGATGAAGGAGAGAAAGATACTGGAGAGGTTGAAGGAGAAAAGGTTTAAAACTTTTCTGAATGAACTGGGAAAACTGGAACAGAAGGACCTGGATGAGGTGGCCATCGGAGCCTACTGCAAAGGGATTCGTTTTGCCGGAAATTCTGAAGGTGATTCCTGAAAAAGGCAAAGGAGTCGTTCGGAAATGGAAGGAAGACTTTACTCCCCTTCTTTTTTATGTTATTTAAGCTTGAAATAATTGAAGGTTTCTGTTTAGCGCTCACCGTATGACAGTCTCTCTTTTTAAAAGTAAAAAGTGGGTCATTTTTCTCTTGCTGGTGGGTATTTCTTTTCTTCTCGTCTACCGGTTCAATTCACAGATCTGGATCAGGGCCATTGAATTTTACGATCTCCTCCACGATCAACACCATTTGAAGGAGATCATCACCTCCTTCGGCGCCTATTCACCCCTGGCCTATATCCTCATCCAGGTTTTACAGGTGGTTGTAGCCCCCATCCCAGGAGGCCTTATCGAGTTCATGGGAGGATACCTCTTCGGCGTCAAGGCAGGGTTTATTTATTCGATCATTGGATCCATCATTGGTTCCTGGCTTGCCTTTGTCCTGGCGAGGATTTTTGAAAGAGTGGCTGTTGAAAAGTTTGTCCACATACGGACGATGAAAAGATTTGATTATTTGATCGGGCATGAAGGCGTCATCCTGAGCTTTCTTCTCTTCCTCATCCCGGGTTTTCCGAAGGATGCGCTCTGTTATATCCTTGGGCTGACCCCCATGCATCTTGGCATTTTTCTCGTCATCTCCACCATCGGGAGAATTCCCGGCACATTGATGGCCTGTCTTCAGGGCGGAAAGGCATTCGATCATCAATATATGGCTATGTTGATCCTGTTTGGAATATCCGCTCTGATCATTATGGTTTTTTATATTTACCACCATGAAATACATGAGTATATAAAAAAGATGAGGGGAGTCAGGTCATAATTCAACCCTCCGGTTTTTTAAGGTGAAGCGGACCGATGGCCAAAGAGATTAAAGGAGGAAAATATACATCCGATCTTGTGCTGGACCTCTACTCCAGCCTGTTGTTAGAGGTCTGGGAGGTTGTCTCTGCTATGGTCGGCGAAGCCATTTTAGAACTCCTTTTCAACCTGTCCATTAAGAAAATTAGCGAGAAGTACCCTTTCTTGAAATCGCTCGAAGTGTCGGAAGAAGGAATTGATTCGGGGAAAGTCAAAGAGGAATGCCGGAGCCTCCCCCCTGTTGAAATTCACAGGGGTTTTCAAAGCCTGATCAATCACCTTCTCAATCTCTTTTCGGCCCTTACCGAAGGGGTGATCAGCCGGGAGGTCTTTCCCAAAGTCTTTCCCAAGGTCAGGGAGGCGGAGCGTCTCATCTCTCAGAAATAGAGATTACAGCGATTAGGGGCCGATTACATAGATTAGGTATGCATTGGTGAATAGAAAAAAAATCTGTGTAATCGGTTTTTATAGGAGAAGCAGTGAGACTCATCGTTAAAAACCTCAACATCCTCCGATCGATCCTCAATGCCATCAACACGAGCTTTGAGGTGAAAGAGATCGTGGAATCGGCCGGGGATAACCTGCCCAATCTGTTCCAATTCTCCGCCCTGGGGGTCCTCTGGAAGGAGGAATCCACCCTTTACCTCTACCAGGAGGAATCCTGTCCTCCCTCGTTTACCCAGGAATTGGCCGTCAATATGGTGAGGGTCTTCTCGATCCTTGGAGAAGAGCCAAATGATCTCAGCCGGGTGACCCTCCAGGTTGAGAAAAGAAAGTTACGACCCTCTCATATGGCGATGGATCCGAAAGCCACGCTGAAATCCTATCTCATCCTTCCCCTTGCCGTGGAGGAGGAGATCGTCGGGTGTGTCTCACTCAACAGCGATCAACCGAATGCCTACGATGCTCAGGACCTCCAGTTTTTCTCCGTCATCGGTTACCAGATGGCGGCGACATTAAAACATTTTCAGAGGTTCAGTTCTGTTAAGACCATGGCTGTTTTTGACACCCTCACCACCCTGTATAACCGGAGATATTTCGAAGAGAGGTTGGTCGTCGAGGCGCAGAAATCTTTTTACGGCGGGTCCTCCCTCTCCCTGGTGATGGTGGACATCGACCATTTTAAGAAAGTGAACGACACCTTCGGCCATACCGAAGGGGATAAGGTGCTGCAGGAGATTGCCTCCCTCTTAAAAGCATCGGTTCGGAAGAAGGATACGGTCGCACGTTATGGCGGGGAGGAGTTCATCCTCATCTTGCCGGAGGCCGGAGTGGAGGAGGCCGCCATGATTTCGGAACGTATCCGTAAATTAGTGGAGAAGACTCTTTTCGATGTAGGACAGGCCCATATCAATCTGACGGTGAGTTTAGGGATCTCTAACTTTCCGGTCCACCGCGCAAGGACAAAAGAAGACCTGGTCAAGATGGCGGACCAGGCCCTTTACGATGCCAAGAGAGGAGGCCGGAACCGGGTTTGCGTCTTCAATCCCGGTTAAAGATAGAGAGAATAAAAGCGGTCTTTTGGTTGTCTCACTCGGGGAGAAAAACCCTCGCCTTTCCGCCGGAGGCGGATCCGCTTTTTGCGGACAGGCGAAGACTTTAGTATGCATACTATGTGCAGGTTTTTTAGATTCTCCCTCGTGAGAATTTCTGTGCTAGTTGTTTTGTCTTTAGCTGACTTCAGTCAGTAGTGAATCCACCAGCTTGTAGCTGGTGGTAGTTCAATTGAGAGAAAGGAGGATTAGAAATGGAGCGGTTTAAAGGAATGTTTATTTTAACCCTGGTGGCCATGCTCCTTCTGCTTTACACCGGTTCTTCGATTGCCCAGGAGAAGCTGGTTATGGTCGGGACAGTAAAAAGTTTTGAGTCAAGAATGGTGCTGGATGTGGAGAACGAGAAGGATAAGGCCCTGGTCAGTTTCAGGACCGGTCGAAAAACGGTTTATAACCCCCGGCGGTATCCCATTCCCGGAGAGAGGGTGCAGGTGGAATATCTACCCCACAGGGGAAATTTTGTGGCTTTCACCGTAACGATCCTGGGAGTGGCAGGAGCAAAAGGAAGCCCTAAATAAGAATATTTTGTTGCCAGGTTTTTAGGTCACATGGAGAAGAAAAGGCACACTGTTTGAGTGTGCCTTTTCTTTTAGAGGTTAGATGTCCTATTCGGTTTTTTATCCTTCGGGTACAGCTCTCTTTTTTTCGATGATTTTCACGAGCAGAACGCCGATCTCAAAAAGGACATAGAGCGGACCTCCCATCAAGGCCATGTTGAAGACATCCGGAGTGGGGGTGAGCACTGCAGATAGAATGGCCATGATTAGAATGGCATACCTGCGGTTGCGAGTTAAGAACGAAGCGTTGACCACACGAATGTAACTCAACAGGGCGAGGATAAGGGGAAGCTCAAAGACAAGACCGAAGGCGAAGATGAACCCCACGCAGAAGGAAATATATTTCGCCACAGAGATCATGGGTTTGATCGTGGCCGATTGATACCCCATGAGGAATTGGATGCCGAAGGGAAGAGTGATGAAATAGCAGAAGAAGGCTCCGCCATAGAAAAGAAAGATGGCGGTCAGGGGGATGAACTGGGAGGATTTAAGCCCCCGTTTGAGGAAAATGGGGGAGAAGGCTTTCCAGAGATAGTAGAAGATGACCGGTATGGATAAGAAGAGGCTGGCAAAAAGCGTCAGTTTGAAAAGAGAGAGAAAGGCTTCGGGAATCCCGTAGGCGACCAGATCTTCCTGGAGGGAACGATGGAGATACCGGAGCAATTCCTTTGCAAACGGAAAGAGAATCAAGCTCAGCAGGACAATAGCTCCGACAATATAAAGGAGGCCCTTTCTCAAACTGGACAGTGATTGGAAAAGTTCCTGCCGCTTGATTTCCATAATAATTCTTTCTCCGCAACGGATACCGGATGTAATGTAACATAAAAGACGTTCTTCCGAAATATCGCTTTTATTCTTTTGTCATAAAAAATATGATCACCGTTGAAAGAGATCTTTGAAAAACTATCTTTTGCTCTCTGATTTCACAGATTTTCTTTTATTTACCCATGTTTTTTTAATCCGTGCCATCGGTACCTAATCGGTGTAATCAGAGATTTCTGAACTTTTTCAGAAATCTCTGAAATCCATATTGACAAAGATGCAAAACGGAGATATAGAGATTCTTAACGGATGAATCTCGATCATAAAAGACTGAGAGTCGGAATCACCTACGATTTAAAGAAGGATTTTTCTCATCGAGAAGATCAGCCGATCGATTCTTTTGAGGAGTTCGATTCGGAAGAGACGATCGACGCCATACGCCGGGTCCTCGAAAGGGATGGGCACGAAGTGCTTAAATTGGGCGGAGGCGCCGGTTTGATCGACCGGTTGAGGAACTTTCCTGTCGATATTGTCTTCAACATCGCCGAGGGGATTGGGGGACGAAACAGAGAAGCCCATATCCCCGCCCTTCTCGAATTCTTAAACATTCCCTATACCGGCTCCGATCCCCTCACCCTCTCCCTCACTCTGGATAAGGCAATGGCGAAAAAAGTGGTCAGGAGCGAAGGGATTCCCACCCCCGGGTTTAAGAAGGTGGAGAAGATGGAGGACCTCCATGGCCTCGACCTTCGCTATCCCCTCTTCGTGAAGCTGTGTTACGAAGGATCGAGCAAAGGGGTGCGGCTCGATTCGAAGGTATCCGACCCTTCTTCCTTAGGGGAAAAGGTGAAATGGCTTTTGGAAACCTATGGCCCTCCTGTTCTGGTGGAGGAGTTTGTGAGCGGTCCTGAGTTCACCGTTGGGATTTTAGGCAATTCGGATCCTGTTATTCTCGGTGTGATGCAGATCGAGATCAAAGGAAGTTCTCCTGATGAGGCGATCTATTCTCTCGAGGTGAAGAGAGAGTGGGAGGAAAAGGTCCGCTACCACTGTCCCCCTCCGATCCTCGGCGATTTGCAAAAAAGAATCGAGGAAGTGGCGGTGAGAGCCTATTGCGCTCTGGATTGCAGGGATGTTTCGAGAGTGGATATTCGTGTCGGGGAGGATGGGATTCCCTATTTCCTTGAAATCAATCCACTTCGGGGTCTGTCTCCGGTGTATGGCGATCTTCCCATCATGGCCGGACGGATGGGCTGGGAGTATAGCCGATTGGTTCAAACCATTTTCCATCACGCCCTGGAACGATATGGGATCGCGGGGTAATGGATGAGAATCAACCGGCCTGACCCAGATCTGTTTGAAATCATCCTGAGACATTTAAAAGAGGCGGTTGTCTTTGCCGATAGCCGGGGCCGGATCCAGATCTTCAATCCCGTAGCCGTGGAGTTTTTCAAGGTCAAAGAAAAGCAGGCAATGGGAAAGAAGCTGGAACGGGTCATCCCTTATAAGATCATCAGGAAGCAATTCGATTCCGTTTACGAACATAGAGAGGGCCATCACGATCTTGAGTTAGCCATCCATTTTCCAGCTGTCTCGGAGGAGGAGGCACAGCTGCTCCGGTGCAGTTTTTATCCCGTCTATGACAGAAAGGGAATTTTCATCGGATGCCTGGCCACCTTTGCGGATATCACGGAAAAGGGGTTGCTCTCACGCGAGATCAGCCAGAGCAAAGACCTCTCCACGATCGGCATGCTTGCGAGATGGATGGCCCATGAGATTCGGAACCCCCTCAGTTCCCTCAACATCAATATTGAATTGTTGAGGGATGAACTGAGAGAAGAGGTTCACCTCGCCCAGAAGGGAGAGATTCAATCCCTTCTCAATTTTATCAGTTACGAGACCCTCCGGCTTGAGAATAATCTCAAAGAGTTTCTCGATTTCAATCGCCTCCCTCCCCTGAAATTTGAATGGGTCCAGTTGAATGACGTCCTGGATTCGATCGCTCGATTGTTAAGGCCGGATGCCCAGATGAAGAACGCAAGGATCGATGTCCATTTTCAGAGGAAACTGCCCCTGGTGAAGATCGATGTGAGCCAGATCAACCTGGCAATCTCCAATCTCCTCATCAACAGCGTTCAGGCCGTCTCGGAAAGAGGGGAGATCCATCTCTTGACGCGCGCATCGAAGAAGAATGTCTTCATCATCATTAAGGACAACGGAACCGGGATATCCAAGGATCATCTCCACAAGATTTTTGATTTTATGTTCAGCACCAAACCCACGGGTTCTGGTCTGGGACTTTCGATCGCCAAAAAGATCATCTCGGACCATCACGGGGACATCACCGTGAGGAGCGAGTTGAATCGAGGCTCAACCTTCAGGATAAGGCTTCCACTCAACCCGAAATTAAGTTCGTAGTTCGGAGTTCATTGTTCGGAGTAGAAAATCTAATCAAAATAAGTTTGGAGGTTTTTTTATTTCTCCGAACTCCCTGCCTGCGGCGGGCAGGCGAACTCATTACTCCGAACTTTTTTAAGAGACCATGGACAAAAAAGTGATCCTCATCGTGGAGGATGATCCCCGTGTGGGAGAAAGCCTCCGCCTCCTCTTCAAGAAGAAGGGCTACTCGACACTTCTCGCTTCCAACGGAAAGGAGGGCCTTCACGTCTTTCGACAGGAGATGGTCGATCTGATGATCACGGATGTGGTCATGCCGAAGATGGGCGGCCTCGAACTCCTGGAGGCAGTGAAAGGGTTGAGGCCGGAGACAGAGGTGATCGTCATCTCCGCCCAGGGGACGATCGAAAAAGCGGTCCAGGCGATGAAGCTTGGGGCCTTCGATTTCATTGAAAAGCCAATCAATCCCAGGGTCATCTCTCTTCTGGCAGAGAGAGCCCTGGAGAAGCAGACCCTGATCCTTCAGAACCGGGACCTGAGATCCCAATTGGCAGATAAATTCCATTTCAAGAATATCATCGGAAGAAGCGAGAAGATGGTGAAGATCTTTGAGCTCATCCGTCATATCGCTCCTTATGACAGTTCCGTCCTCATCATCGGGGAGAGCGGCACCGGGAAGGAATTGATCGCCAACGCCATCCATTACAACAGCCCCCGTGCGACGATGCCTTTTATCAAGGTGAGCTGCGCCTCCTTGAGCGAGGGAATCATCGAGAGTGAACTTTTTGGCCATGAAAGAGGAGCCTTCACCGGAGCGATCGCCTCCCGGAAGGGACGTTTTGAGATGGCCCACCAGGGGACCCTCTTTTTAGACGAAGTGGAAGATATTCCTCTCTCAACACAGATCAAACTGTTAAGGGTCCTCCAGGAGGCTGAATTTGAAAGGGTGGGAGGAAATAAGACCATTAAAGTCAATATCCGGATTATTGCGGCCAGCAACCGGGATTTGCAAGAGGCTGTGAGAAACTCGACCTTCCGGGAAGACCTCTATTATCGTTTGAATGTGGTCAACATCAAACTGCCGTCTTTGAGGGAACGAAAAGAGGATATTCCGTTCTTAATCCAATTTTTAATTGAGAAGTTCAATAAAAAATATAAGATGAAGGCGAAGGGTGTCTCGCAGAGGGCAATGAATCTTCTTATGGACTATAGCTGGAGCGGAAACGTGAGGGAGTTAGAGAATACGATTGAGTCCGCCCTGGTCATTAATGCTCCGGAGGTATTGGACCTTCAACATCTCCCCCAGGAGATCAGGGATTTTAAGGAAGAGCAGGAAGTGATCCCCTTTAAAATCGGAACGCCTCTTGAGGATATGGAAAGAGAGATGTTGCTCCAGACGTTGAAGGCGACCAAAGGGAACAAACAGAAAGCGGCAAAGTTGTTAGGGATCAATGTGAGGACCATACATAGAAAAATCGAAGAAATGCAGGGAAAGCCCTCACCCTAACTGACCGCTACAAAAGCGGCAAATAGGCATGGTTTCTATGAGTTAACGATAAAACAAGGACAATTTGTCAGACTTTCAATAACAAGAGCCTGACATTTCTTCACTAAACTTTTAGAGATGCAGAGCCTGTTGAATATTAAGAGAGAACATAAGGTTTTAAAATACTTTTTTATCTTTTACCGACGTCATTCCCGCGAAAGCGGGAATCCAGTAAAATCAATTAGTTCTGGATTCCTGCCTGCGCAGGAATGACAATAATGCGTAAAATCATCGTTGAGGGTTTAGAAGTCTTGGTTTTCAGTATCCTGAGGAATTTGGCACGGAAATTGATTAACAATATATTTTATGAAAGAAAAGGTAAAGTGGGCCTTTATTCTTGATAAGGATGAATTTGTGCGCCTCAGCCTCAATAAGATATTGAAGAAGTATGGATTTCAAGTTGAAGAAATCGAAGATATTTCCGGTTTAGAGAAGAGAAAGAAGGATGTCAAGGGGGGAATGATTCTTGCCGACCTGGAGATGGAAGGGTTGGAAAGATGGGTGCCTCTTTTAAAAAGATGGAATGATCGTTTTATATTGATGAGCCCCCAGATCACCGATGACCTCGTCCAGCGTCTCAAACAGATAGGCATTCACCGCATCCTCAAAAAGCCTGTTGAGCCAAAAATGTTAAGGAAGGTGATTCGGGAGATGTCTTTTCCCGATGGAGTCACATTTACTTCATCGGTTAAACAAAGGGGAGGGTTCCCGACTCAATCAGAAAGGAGGTGAAGACAGATGAAGAAGTGGATTTTGCTCTTTTTTGCACTGGTTCTGGTCGTCAACATTGCCGCCGTGGGAATTGGATGTAAAGCCAAGGCTCCGGAAAAACCAGCGGTGAAAGAAGAACCAAAGCCTGCTGAGGCCAAGCCCGCAGAGGCGCCTCCGGCAGAGAAACCGGCAGAGAAACCTGCTGAAGCGCCCAAGAAGTAAGAGAAAGAGGTCGGCTGAATCAGGGATAGCGGAAACCGTCATTCGGGTGTTGGCGTCCTCTCCCAAAAGAGAGGACGCCAACAGAAATTTGCGAACCAAGGAGAAGCTAATATTATTCGCCGCCAACGCAAACAAAAGAAAAGGTGCATGCCTGCTTTCGAGGACAGAGGGCGATTCCTTTGTGTTGCAGGAGGAGGTGTCGATTGCGATATCTCCTTTTTTATTTGTGAAGGAGTTGAATCCCATCGCAGGGATGCAGGAAGGAGTGAAGATGGAGCCTGCTTCAGACTCTAATTTATCTGTCCCGCTGAGGAGAACTGAAAGACCTTTACAGCTTGGTTTGTTTCGCAACTCGGAAGAAGAGAAGACCATTGTTGAAACCAAAGATACCATTCCTCTCCACTGGAAGAAGGTCACGGAAAGAGAATGGAATGACTGGAGATGGCAACTCCGGCATCGGATCACGACTCTGGACCAGCTCAGAGAGATCATCCAGTTGACTCCAGAGGAGATAGAGGGGATCAAACACTCCAAAGGGAGATTGGCCCTGGCAGTCACCCCTTACTTTGTCAGTCTGATGGACCCTGTCAATCCCAATTGCCCCATCCGGAGACAGGCCATCCCCCGCGTCGAGGAGCTGCACCTATCAAAGAGCGATATGGTGGACCCCTGCGGGGAGGATAAGGATTCTCCAGTCCCCGGTCTTGTCCACCGTTACCCGGATCGGGTCCTTTTGCTGATCACCGATCAATGCGCTGTCTATTGCCGATACTGCACCCGGAGGCGGCTGGTGGGCAGCACGGAGCGATCGATCACCGAAGGAAACTTTGAAGAGGTCCTCAAGTATTTGAAAAAGAATCGCAAGGTTCGGGATGTCCTTCTCTCAGGAGGGGATCCCCTTCTCCTCGAAAACGAGAGGCTGGAGGAGATTTTGAGCCGCTTGAGGGCAATCCCTCATATCGAACTCCTCCGGATCGGGACGAGAGTTCCTGTCTCCCTTCCTCAGAGAATCACCCCGGGATTGGTAAAGATGCTCAAAAAATACCATCCCCTGATGATGTCCATCCATTTCACCCATCCCAAGGAGATCACCGATGCGGTCAAGAGGGCCTGTAATGATCTGGCAGACGGAGGGATTCCCCTTGGAAGCCAGACCGTGCTCCTCAAGGGGATCAATGATAAAGCCCCCATCATGAAAAAGCTGCTTCATGAGCTCCTTAAAATACGAGTCCGGCCCTATTACATCTATCAATGCGACCTGGCCACGGGGACGGAACATTTCAGGACCTCTGTTGCTGCGGGGATCCAGATCATTGAGAAGCTCCGGGGCCATACCACAGGCTATGCGATTCCAACCTTTGTGGTGGATGCCCCAGGAGGAGGAGGGAAGATCCCTGTGGAGCCAAACTATCTGGTTTCAAGGGAGAAGGGGAAGATGGTCTTAAGAAATTATGAGGGAAAGGTCTACGAATATCCGGAGCCGAATATCATTGAATTCAAGAAGGCGAGAGCCAGCGGCGAGGAGAAAGTTGGAACAAAAAAAGTGATGGCTCAGCCATGAGGTAATACAAACCCATTAAATGAGATGCTGAAACGGGTTCAGACAAGAAAAAGCCTGTCATTCCGAACCAGGTCCTGAAGCAAGTTCAGGATCTAAGGATTTCGGAATCTCGAATTTTGTAATGGTAAAAAATTAGTTGCGTTTGTATTAAATAAGATAAGAGAGGGGAGGAGATGGAAGGGTCTGGATTAAGAGTGGGCGTGCTCTATAACCTTCTTGAAAGGCTTGAGAAGGGAGAGGAAAAGGATATTCTGGCGGAGGAGTCGATCATCGAGGAGATCGGCGCGATCGAAGAGGGGATCCGTTCTCAGGGGCATCAATTTTTTGTGATGGCCGTCCGAAATGAGATCGACTCCGTCATCCACTGGTTGAAAGAGATCCGACCGGATGTTGTCTTCAACCTGTGCGAGAGCGTGTATGGGGACGCCTGCCTGGAGATGAATATCCCTGCCCTGCTGGACCTCATGCGGATTCCCTATACGGGGTCTTCGCCTCTGACCCTTGGACTGTGTCAGGACAAAGGGAAGGTGAAGGATATCCTCTCCTCTCAGGGTATCCTCACCCCCCGGTATAAGATCTTCGATCATGAGGTCGGGTCCCTGAAAGGAAATGTCTTTCCAATCATCGTCAAGCCCCTTCACGAAGATGGGAGTCTCGGGATATCAAAAGAGAGCGTGGTCCATAACGATGAAGCCCTGAACAGGCAGATCCGGTATGTCATCGAAAGGTATCGTCAACCTGCATTGGTGGAAGAGTATATCGAAGGCAGGGAATTAAATGTGGGATTGATGGAGACAAATGGAACAGTGGGCCCCCTCCCCATCTCTGAAATCGATTACTCGGAATTCCCTGAGGGGGTTCCGCGGATCTGCGGTTATGAAGCCAAGTGGGTGCAGGAGAGCATCGAATACCAGAAATCTAAACCGGTCTGCCCGGCTCCGCTGGAATGGGTGATGCAAAAACGGGTGGAACATCTGGCCATCAAAGCCTTTAAACTCTTCGGTTGCCGGGACTACGCCCGTGTGGACATGCGCATTGACCGGGACGGAAAGATTTATATCCTGGAAGTGAATCCCAATCCTGACATCTCCCCTCCCTCCGGCATGGCGAGAGCCATCCGGGTGCAAGGAATGTCCTATCCCGAGTTTATTGGAAAGGTGATTGAGAAGGCGCTCCAAAGAAGAGAGAGGGAGATAATCAATGCAAAATGATCAATGAACAATTAGCAATGATCATTGACTATTGATAATTGATCTTTTTCTCCCCATCACCCCATCTCCCTATCCATTATTAAAACAATGATTACCCATCCGAAGATCATCTTAAAGAAAGGCAAAGAAAAACCAATCCTAAGGGGTCATCCCTGGGTCTTTTCAGGAGCGGTTGCCAGAGCAGAGGGGGATCTTTCTCCGGGAGAGATGGGAGAGGTCTATTCCGGGGATGGAAAATTTTTAGGGATAGGTCAATTCAACCCACGTTCGCAGATCATTCTCCGATTACTGACTCGCAAAAAAGAAACCTTGGATTCGTCCTTTTTCAGAGAGCGAATCCTTCAGGCTGCAATTTTGAGAGAAAGGGAATTAAAAGGGAAGACGAATGCCTATAGGGTCGTCAATGGAGAGGGAGATTTTCTGCCGGGATTGGTTGTAGATCGTTACTTGGACATCCTTGTTCTTCAGTGTTTGACTGCAGGGATGGAGCGGCTGAAAGGACTTTTCATCGATCTATTGGTCAACCAGTTTCATCCGAAAAGCATCTATGAACGGAGCGATGTCCCCTCCAGAAGAGAGGAAGGTCTGCCTGAAGCCAAGGGACTTCTCTATGGAGAAGAAATTGTCGCTCCTGTTGAGATAGAGGAGTATGAATGCCGGTTCAGGATCGATGTGAAAGGAGGCCAGAAGACAGGATTTTACCTGGATCAGAGAGAGAACCGGTTTTCTCTCCCAAAGGTTTCTCGCGGAAAGAAGATACTGGATTGTTTCTGTTACTCCGGAGGTTTTTCCATTCACGCAGGGCTCGGAGGAGCCAAAGAGATGACAATGATCGACTCCTCAGAAGAGGCCCTGGAAAGGGTGAAGGACCATTTCGCTCTCAATCATCTGGAAAGGTTCTCTCCGCGATTGATCCAAGGAGATGCTTTTGAAGTGATGAGGAGCCTTGAACCCGATTATGATGTCATCGTTCTCGATCCTCCTCCTTTTGCGAAAAAGAAGGGTCATCTCCCGGGCGCTTCGAGAGGATACAAGGATCTCAACCTGCAAGCCTTTCGTCTCTTGAAAAAGGAGGGACTTCTCTTCACCTTCTCCTGCTCCCACCACATGAACTGGGATCTCTTTCAGAAGATCGTCTTCGCCGCGGCCGTGGATGCGGGCAAAAGGGTTCAACTCCTGGCCAGAAGAGGGCACCCGATCGATCATCCCGTCGACCTTTCCCACCCCGAAGGTGAATATCTGAGAGGCCTGGTCTGCAGGGCGATGTAAGTCTAAAAATGAATTTTTAAGGTGGGACCCTGGAGTTATTTCGATTAAGCCTTTTTCCTCTTTTCACTTGCATGAAGCTCGGTGTTATCCCGATGGTCATTCAGGTCTTTCCTTATCTCGGAGACATCAGTCTTCAGGATTGCCACATCGGTCTTTAGGATTGCCACATCGGTCTTGAGGGTTGCCACATCGGTCTTGAGGGTTGCCACATCGGTCTTTAGGACTGCTACATCGGTCTTTAGCACGGACACATCAACCTGAACTCCCAATATCGTCTTCTTAAATTCCTCATGCTCCCTTTGGTTCTCCTCTTTGTGACGTTCCAAGGTCTCCCGAACCATATTAATACCCTCTATTACCGTGTCGAACTTTTCCTTCACATCTTCCAAGACAATCTTCAATTCATCCGAAGCCATTTCCCACCCCTTTTTTAGTTCCCCCAAACTAACATTACCCTGCGTCAGAAGTCAACCAAAATCTCTGCTAAGCCCCCAATGAGCCTCTTTTTTTAAGCATTGATTCATAAAATCAATTAGTTGCCTTGGTCCGACCCCAGAGGGGGGACCCCAGAGGGGGGATCTTTCCCTGGCCAGAAGAGGGCACCCCATCGACCATCCTGTCGACCTTTCCCACCCAGAAGGAGAATACGTAAAGGGGCTGATTTGTAGAGCACTGTAGCTTTAAAATGGAATATTTATTTCTCAATTAATGAGATACAACTGGAACGCAAAATGTCAATTCTTACTATTTGTGGTCATTTTTTGCCACTCCAATTTCCCATCGTTAAAAAAAATAATAAATTTCAGTTAGTTATAGATTGTTATTGTTGGCATAAAAAATGCCTTTCTAATAAAAAAGACGAATACACAGTAAATAATGTAAATGAGTGGGAACCTTTTAATTTAAAATTTATCTATAGAACAAAGAGTGTGAAGATCATGGAAACGACCCATTCTGAAAGTGATGTAAAAATGGCTGACCATAGAAGCGATCTCTTTCTGTTTTTAAGACGTTCTGTCTTTTTGATTGCAGGAATTTTTATAGCTCTGTTTACTTTGCAAGTCAATGTATGTTTCGCCATAGACCATATCCGAACAGCTGATGTCCCTTACCAAAAATCGGATGCGTTTAAAGAATACGTGTCCGAAGGAAGCTATTTCAGAATCACTATGCCTTTGGACTGGAGGAAGATGGAAGAGGGATTGGGTTTGTCTGCTGAAGAAAAAAAGGTTTACGGCTTCAATTTCTTCGGCCCAATCTCACATGATGGGATTGTTTCTTCGATCTCCGTTCATTACTATGGATCAGGAAATCTTCTCTATCAAGATGCGGAGCAATACCTTAATATCTTTTCACAGCCTATCTTGGGGATCACTTTAGAAGGGAGCGAATATGGCCAGGTTCGGGCTGGATTGGTTAGTGGCCGCCTTGCCTATCTTTTTGAAAGAAAGGTGTTTGAATTTAAGAGGCCGAGACAGATCGTAAACCAAAAAATCCCTGTCTATGAACGTTTTGTGGTGTTGTCTGCAGACAAGGGTTTCTTTGCGTTGAAGTATAGTGCATCTGAAGACATAGCTGATAAATACCAAGATGTGTTCGAAAAAATAGTAGGCTCCTTCCAGCCTTTGATAAAATGATCTCCATTAAGATGAAAAAGATACTTCTCTTAAGCTGTTTGATTTTATCAGTGCTGATCGGTTTGGGTCAAGCAAAAGAAAAGTATCCCCGTCAAGCTGTTATGACCGGTAAATTGGAGTTGACCAATCCTTCTTGGAAAGGTTTGATAGAGGCTGGATATCTTTATTCATTGCGTCTGGAAGAGGGATTCTTGCCTTACGGAGTCCCTGAGCTTAAAGACGGAGTTATTGTGGAACCCAATATACAGGTTTCTATTTCTCTCAGAATTCCTAAAACTTTGAGAATGGATAGGTTGATTGGGAAGAAAGTGACGGTGTATGGTTTATTGAATTGTCCTTTTTCATGCTATATGGAAGTGGAAAAAATTGAGCCGGCAGAATAAGGGCTGCGCAGTGGGGACTGTTTTGTATTTCGAAATATGTGAATGCTTACAGGAGAGGGGTAAGAGAATGAAAAGAATGATGTTTGCATCTTTTTATTTGTTGGTTTTTATCTTTTTTTCTTCATCTCTTGGATGGGCTGGGGCCACGGAGGATATCAAAGCCGGATATGAAAACAGACTCAGCGAGAACTATGATGAAGCTATCAGGCTTTATACCAAGGCCATCGAGTCTGGCGAGTTGTCAGAATGGAAACTGGGCGAAGTTTACGTTTACCGCGGCGATATCTGGGCAATGAAGAATGATTATGATAAGGCCATTGCCGATTATACCAAAGCCATCGAGCTTAATCCGATGTCCAATATACCCAACCGCCTCCGTGGAGACATGAGGGGAAAAAAAGAGGAATACGATAGAGCCATTGCTGACTACACCAAGGCCATTGAGCTTTTCTACAGGGACTTCCAATCCTATTTGGGGCGTGGCCTCATCTGGGTGAAAAAAGGTGATTATGATAAGGCCATCGCCGATTATACCAAAGCCATCGAGCTCCACCCAAGATACACCGATGCTTACTACAACCGTGGCGAAGCCTGGGAAAAGAAGGGTGATTACAATAAGGCCATCACTGATTATAACAAGGTAACCATTTTGCTCCCGGATACCCCCATTGCTTCAAAGGCGAAAGAGGTGATATCGAAGCTTGAAAAAAAGATCGGACGGACTTACTCTGTTCCGCAGCAAAAGGTCGCCCAAGGCGGAGCCGTTAGTGTGAAAGGCACAGACGGTCGGTTTATTGCATATGACAACGGGACAGTATTAGATACAAAGACAGGCCTTATGTGGGCAGCGTGGGACAACGGTGGTGACATCATTTGGCAAAACGCCAAGGGCTATTGCGAGCATTACCGTGGAGGTGGATATACAAACTGGCGGATGCCAACGATGGACGAGCTGGCAAGTTTATATGATGAGAGTAAACCCCGTGTAGCAAGATGTGGTGTTAACTATACTATTAGTGTCGCTACTGAGTTGATAGATATTAGCTGTGACTCTCCCTGGGCCTCGGAAAATGAAGGTTCCGGTGCCGCCTACTTCGGTTTTCATAGTGGTAAACGGAAGTGGGGTCCCAAGTCCGAATCCTGGGGCGGCCGTGCACTTCCGGTAAGAAATGCCCGTTAATAGAGGTCCTAAAGCCAAAATAAATTACATCCGTCACGGTATTTTAAGCAGGTTTTTTTAAAAGGAGGAAAGTATGAAAAGAATGAGATTAGTAGCAACGCTGGTTAGATCAGCAAGCGAAAAGACATCCTAACAGAAAAGGGGGACAAAAAAATGAAAAAAAATTGTTCTGTATTAGTAGGGATGTTGACTATTTTAGCATTATTTTCGGGTGTTGCTCTGGCTGATTGTGAGGATGATTGCCTTCTCACTTTCCAAACGTGTCTGAAACTTTGTAGACAAACAACGAAACCAGATAGTAAGGAGGCGGGCGAGTGTGCCTTTCACTGTATGAAAGGACGAGACGGTTGCCTTAAAAGATGCACGGACAAGGGCAAGAAGTCCGAGATCGAAGGCACTCTGAATCCGCTGCAGGTTCTGTCATTCTCTGTCGCAAAGACATATAATGGCCTCTGCCCCAAATGTAACGATAATTGGACAAGTACGACCAAGCCTACGAAGTGCCCCAACTGTGGGCATGAGGGAATTGTAATAAATGAAAAAAGCGAGAATATCGGAAATGAAGAAATACTTTTGACTTCACAGAATTGTGTTTGTGCCGGTTGCAATAGGCCTTGTGGCTCAGGCCATGAATCCTGGTGCATATACAAACCGAAAGCCAAACCTGATATAGAAACGCAAAAGGCAGTTATTTTAAGCTCTTCTGAGGAAAATATAACTGAAACCTTTTTACTTGCCCTGGGAGGAAAGCTGTGTTGCGTTGAAGGGGGAAAGGTGATTGGAAGATGTCATGAGCTTACTCCATATTATAACCCGTTTAATGGAGAATGTTACGCGAGTCGTGATGATTGCAAGAAATCTTACGGGGGATACGACATATGTCTCAAATGTACCACGTCATGTAAATGACGGGCTCTCGTGCAAACAGCAGTTGCCAGCAGTAGAGCTAAAGACGAAAATAATTGCCGGTTTTCGCGCCCTATAAAGAGGAAGGAAACTAGGATGTCCCCTGAGCATGCTAAATATCGTTTGACTAGCTTCGGTTAGTATGATAGAGTGTTCGCGTTAACAAAACCATAACATAAAAAGGAGGAAGTCATGAGCTTTGAAACCAAAAATTGGGAAACACCTCAGTTGATTGTCATCACACGTAAGCAACCTAAGGAAAATGTGTTGAATGCATGCAAATCGGGCTACCATGCGGGGCCGAATGAAACTGATGGCAACTGCTATCATGGCGGTAATCAATGTGATACCTGTAGATCGCGACCAAGTTCTTAACATAAGCCTTTTATACTCTCGCTCATTTCCGGGATGAGGCGACCTAAGATTTTATTATAGCCCTGAGGCTACGGTGGAACGAAATCGTAGGATCAGGGCTATATCATAACGGCAATGATGTCGAGTTGTTTCAGGGCGTGTATTGTTTTACGTCTATTTTTTTTATTTAGATAAAGCGCTATTTCAAGAATTCACCCGAAGGATAGTTTGCTTGAGCAGTCCTCTTGTTTTTGCGGGAAGGACAATATCGTCAATACGTCTTCCGTAGAGAAGAGACATGTTTTTTCCAAAAAGGCACTTCTGCTCGATAAGAATTTGGCATTTTATCAATATCAGTAACCTGTCCTCTTTAGGATGGATATCATGACGCCCATTTTTTTATGTTCCTCCACACCTCTCGTTCAGCACAAAAAGAAGCAAGAGCGGAATAGAACAACACAATCGGCTGACATCGGAGCTGATCGTGTCAAGGCTGTGGTTATTTCGGATGGTTTTATGGGATGGTTGTTACCAAATCGAGCAGTTTGTCGTGTGGCCGGAAGGATATGCTGTGAAAGCTGAGAAAATCTCCCGGAATAGTTACTGCCACATACAAAAAAAAATTATTGATTTACGCCTTCCTCTTGAAGGTCATCTGGATTTGACCTACCGATGCAACAACAACTGTCTTCATTGCTGGCTAAGAATTTCCCCGACAGATCCTGATCGGAGCAGGGAACTCTCCTTTGACGAACTCAGACGCATTATCGATGAAGCTCGAGCACTCGGAACACGCCAATGGTCAATTTCTGGTGGTGAACCGATGCTGAGGGCTGATTTCATTGAAATCTTCGATTATATTACAGCCAAGGCGGTTTCCTACGCACTCAATACGAATGGGACCCTCATGACGCCGAAACTTGCACGGTTGCTCAAGCGTAAGGGAAACAAGATGGTTGCTCTTTATGGGGCCACCAAAGAAACCTACGACGATATTACCCGCAATTCCGATGGTTTTGAACAGGTCATGCAGGGATTTCGCTATCTTAAAGAAGCAGGGTCAGGCTTTACCGTCCAGCTTATTCCCATGAAGGCCAACTGGCATGAATGGGAAGATATGGTGGAGCTGGCTAAGTCTCTGAGCCCCCATTGGCGTATCGGCACTCCCTGGCTCTACCGTTCTTCTTACCAGGATCCGGAGGTCAACGCCGAGATCTCCCGCCAGCGCCTTGACCCGCGGGATATCGTGACGCTCGACCAGCCGGATCTCTCCTATGAAGAATCGCACGGTCATCCATGTGGCCATACGGAAGGTGATGATCGCATCTTTTCCAGTTGCATCGCCCGCAGGCGAGACTTCCATGTTGACCCTTACGGAGGCATGACCTTTTGTTCTTTCCTCAAAGACCCCTCAATGCGCTACGATCTTCGCAAAGGCACTGTTCGCGAAAGTTGGGAGGAGTTTATTCCCTCGCTTGCAGACAGAGTGTTCTGTGGTGAGGAGTACAAGGTTCATTGTGGCTCCTGCGACCTCCGCAAAGACTGCCGCTGGTGCGCCGTTTATGGCTGGCTGGAGCATGGTCGTTTTTCAGCACCTGTCGAACACCTGTGCGAAGTCGCTCTGGAGAACAGGCGTTTCAAGGAGAACTGGAAGACGAACCATCGTCGCTATTTTCGGATTGCCGATATCACCATTCAGGTCGAGAGCGAACTGCCTGTTAACGATACTACTTTTCATGAAAAGTTTACTTCTTTTCGTGCCGAGGGGCCCGGAGAGGATACGGTAACCATACGTCACCACTTCGATATTCCCGTCCACGAAGGACATGATCTTGGCAAGGAGGTCTACCACAAGTCGCCATGGACGATTTTCAGGCAGCATGGCTCCGACGGATCATACATTTATCTTGATATATCGCCTCAGTCGCACAACCCGTCCCTCTCTCGAATGGCAACCTTTACTGCCGACTACACCCGCGGGCGCATCTATAGTGACGATGCCGGGGGGGAGCGCTGGCGCAGAGGCGCTCTTCACTCTCTGACCATGTTTCCGTCCGATACGATCCTTATTGCGCGGCTGCTGGCCGACCGTCAGGGCTGCTCTCTCTCTTCGGCGGGAGCGATTATTGACGGGAAAGGAATCCTCTTTGCAGGCCGGTCCAGCTCCGGCAGATCCACCATCACTGGCATGCTCATGGATTCCCTCGCGAAAAGCGGGATTCAGGGAGAGATTCTTTCCGACGGAGGAAATATCGCCCGTCGCAGAGGCGAAACCTGGCAGGTCTACGGCACCTGGGATCATGGTGGTGTGCCGCTGGTCTCCTCCGCTGGCGCGCCGCTCAGGGCGATCTATTTTATCGAGCATGCGGAAGGGAACGACATCATACCTCTCGTCGACCGCAGGGAAATAACGCGCCGCTTGCTCACTTGTCTTATCCGCCCCTTCACCGACGCAGGCTGGTGGACAAAGACCTTCGATCTGATTGAGCTGATGGTGCAGCAACTCCCGTGTTATGTCATGCATTTTGACAAGAGCGGAGGAATTGTGCATGAGATAGAGAAACTGATCGAGGCCGAAGACGTTGCACCGTATCGTGACTTCCATGGCATCATGAATGCACAAACGGACACCTGATGACCCACGTACAAAAGCTCAAGTTTCATGAATCCAATATCTGGCATAACAAAAAACCGCTTTTAAACCAGATGGACATAGAGTTGACGGAGCGGTGCAACAACAATTGCATCCATTGTTGTATCAATCTAAAAGAGAGTGATGCCGATGCTCTGAGCAGTGAGATGGACACGGATTTTGTCAAACGAATATTGACCCAGGCGGCCACTCTCGGCTGTCTTGCTGTTCGCTTCACCGGCGGTGAACCTCTTCTGCGCGACGACCTGCCCGATCTCTATCTCTTTGCACGGCGTCTTGGGATGGAGGTTATTTTATTTACGAACGCCCGGCTCATCACTACGGAACTTGCCGAACTTTTGTCAAAGGTCCATCCCCGTCGTGTAGTGGAGGTTTCTGTCTACGGTATGAACCCGGATTCCTATGACCGGGTTGCGGGGCATGCGGGAGCGTTCTTCGAGTTCCGCCGCGGTGTTGACCTGTTGCTTCGCTACAAGGTTCCTTTCATCGTGAAGGGTCCCCATCTCCGTTTCCTGAAAGGAGATCAGGAAACGTTTGAGGCCTGGGCAGCGACCATACCCTCAATGGATAAAAAGCCGCTCTACTCCATGAACTTCGATCTCCGTTACCGCCGCGATGACCCCGTGAAGAATGCTTGCATCACCAGGCTTCGGGCAACGCCGGAGGAGGTGGCCGCCGCACTCTCAAGCAATTCACTTTATCTGAAAGAAATGGCACAGTTTTGCGGCAGATTCATGGGTCCGTCGGGCGACCAGCTCTTCAATTGCGGAGCCGGCCACGGGACCTGCATTGACGCCTATGGCCGTGCACAACTCTGCCTTCCCTTACGCCATGCCGAGACCAGTGTCGATCTCCATGAAGTGACGCTTAAACATACTCTGGAGGAGTTGTTTCCCGCCATGAGAAGGATCAAGGCGACCAATCTCGACTACCT